>NZ_JBJLSG010000050.1:0-30941 GCF_050871925.1 Kineococcus gurbantunggutensis | reverse complement strand
GGGCGACCCGGCGCCCGGGTCGCCCGCCCCGCGGCGGGAGGGGGCCGCTCAGCCCTTCTTGGCCTTCGAGGCCGTCTTGGCGCGCGCGGAGGCCTCCAGGACGACCTTGCGGATGCGCACGGCCTCCGGCGTCACCTCGACGCACTCGTCCTCGCGGCAGAACTCCAGCGACTGCTCCAGCGACAGGTGGCGCGGGGGGATGAGGCGCTCGAACTCGTCGGAGGTCGAGGAGCGCATGTTGGTGAGCTTCTTCTCCTTGGTGATGTTGACGTCCATGTCGTCGGCGCGGGAGTTCTCCCCGACGATCATGCCCTCGTACACCTCGGCGGTGGGCTCGATGAACATCTGCCCGCGCTCCTGCAGGTTCGTCATCGCGAACGCGGTGGCCGCACCGGCGCGGTCGGCGACCAGCGAGCCGGACTGGCGGGTGCGGATGTCCCCGGCCCAGTGGTCGTACTTGGCGAAGAGGGTGTGCGCGATGCCGGTGCCGCGGGTGTCGGTGAGGAACTCGGTGCGGAAGCCGATCAGGCCGCGGGAGGGGACGTAGAACTCCATGCGCACCCAGCCGGTGCCGTGGTTGGTCATCGTCTCCATGCGGCCCTTGCGGGCGGCGAGGAGCTGGGTGACGGCGCCGAGGTACTCCTCGGGGCAGTCGATCGTCAGGTTCTCGAAGGGCTCGAGGGTCTTGCCGTTCTCGTCCTTGCGCAGGACGACCTGCGGCTTGCCGACGGTCAGCTCGTAGCCCTCGCGGCGCATCTGCTCGACGAGGATGGCCAGCGCCAGCTCGCCGCGGCCCTGCACCTCCCAGGCGTCGGGGCGCTCGGTGGGCAGCACGCGGATGGAGACGTTGCCGACGAGCTCGGACTCCAAGCGGTCCTTCACCAGGCGCGCGGTGACCTTGGAGCCCTTGACCCGCCCGGCCATGGGTGAGGTGTTGGTGCCGATGACCATCGAGATGGCGGGCTCGTCGACCGTGATGAGCGGCAGCGGGCGCGGGTCCTCGGGGTCGGCGAGGGTCTCGCCGATGGTGATGCCCTCGATGCCGGCGACGGCGACGATGTCGCCGGGGCCGGCCTTCTCGCCGGGCACGCGGGTGACGGCCTCGGTGACGAGCAGCTCGGTGACCTTGACGCGCTCGATGCTGCCGTCGTGCTTGCACCAGGCGACCTGCTGGCCCTTGACGAGCTCGCCGGAGAAGATGCGCAGCAGCGCCAGCCGCCCCAGGAACGGGGAGGCGTCGAGGTTGGTGACGTGCGCCTGCAGCGGGGTCTCGGGGTCGTAGGTCGGCGCCGGGATGGTGTCGATGATCGTCTGGAACAGCGGGACGAGGTCCTCGGAGTCCGGCAGGCCGCCGTCCTCGGGCTGGTTCAGCGAGGCGCGCCCGTTCTTGGCCGAGGCGTAGACGACGGGGACCTCGAGCAGCTTGTCGGCGTCGATGCCCTCGACGTCGGCGGCCAGGTCCAGCAGCAGGTCGTAGGTCTCCTCCACGACGGCGGCGATGCGCGCGTCGGGGCGGTCGACCTTGTTGACCAGGACGACGACGGGCATCCCCGCGGCCAGCGCCTTGCGCAGCACGAAGCGCGTCTGCGGCAGCGGGCCCTCGGAGGCGTCGACGAGCAGCACGACGCCGTCGACCATGGACAGGCCGCGCTCGACCTCGCCGCCGAAGTCGGCGTGGCCGGGGGTGTCGATGATGTTGATGGTCATGCCGCCCTCGGGAGCACCGGGGCCGGCGTACCGGACCGAGGTGTTCTTCGCGAGGATGGTGATGCCCTTCTCGCGCTCGAGGTCGCCGGAGTCCATGACGCGGTCGGCGACGTCGGCGTTGGCGCGGAAGGCGCCGGACTGCCAGAGCATCGCGTCGACGAGCGTGGTCTTGCCGTGGTCGACGTGGGCGACGATCGCGACGTTGCGCAGGTCCTCGCGGGTGCTCAGGGGCATGCTGGTTCTCGATCCGCTGCGTGGTGAGGGGGTTGACGCTCCAGTCTACCGCCAGAGCTCCGCCCCCCTCTTTCGTCACACCTTCGGCCGACCGGTGCGCGCGGGCGCGATCAACGCGCTGACCTGCGCGGACACCGTGCGGGTGGTCCTTCCGAGCCACGGCTGATTGGTTCGGGCAGACCGGTGCGTGCCACCCTGTGGGCCATGTCAGCACCCGCCCACCACGGTTCCCTCACCCCCCCGACGCCCTCGGAGGGGGCCGCGCCCGGTCCCAGCCGCCACCCGGTGGACAAGGTCGTCTTCGGCGTCAGCGCGCTCGCCGTGCTGGCGTTCATCGGCCTGGCCCTCGCGGTCCCGGACGGCTTCTCGACGGCGTCCTCGAACGTCCTGGCGTGGCTCACCTCGAACTTCGGGTGGGCCTTCGTGCTGGCGGCGACGGGCTTCGTCGGCTTCTCGGTGTGGCTGATGCTCTCCCGGTACGGGACGGTGCGCCTCGGCCGCGACGACGAGCAGCCGGAGTTCTCCACCGCGTCCTGGTTCGCGATGATGTTCAGCGCCGGCATGGGCATCGGCCTGCTCTTCTACGGGGTGAGCGAGCCGATCTCCCACCTGGGCACCCCGCCGGAGGCCGGCGTGGTGCCGTTCACCGAGGACGCCGAGCGGTACTCGATGATCTACGCGCTCTTCCACTGGGCGCTGCACCCGTGGGCGATCTACGCGGTCGTCGGCCTGGCGCTGGCGCACGCCTGGTACCGCAAGGGCCGCACGGGGGGCTTCTCGGCGCCCTTCGCCCCGCTGCTGCGCGGGCGCCCCGGCCCGGCCAAGGCCATCGACGTGCTGGCGATCTTCGCCACCCTCTTCGGCACCGCCACCTCCCTGGGCCTGGGCGCGGCGCAGGTCAACGGCGGCCTCGACCAGGTCTTCGGCGTGGCGATCGGCACGGGCACGCAGGTCGTGATCGTCCTGGTCCTCACCGCCTGCTTCGTGCTCTCCGCCTTCAGCGGCATCGAGCGCGGCGTCAAGTGGCTCTCCAACGCCAACATGGTGCTGTCGGTGCTGCTGCTGCTGTTCCTCTTCGTGGTGGGCCCCACGGTCTTCATCCTCAACCTGGCCCCCACGGCGGCCGGCAACTACCTCTCCGCCCTGCCGCGCATCTCGCTGCGCACCGGCGCCTACGGCGGCAGCGAGTGGCTGTCCGGCTGGACGATCTTCTACTGGGCGTGGTGGATGTCGTGGGCGCCCTTCGTGGGCACCTTCCTGGCGCGCATCTCGCGCGGGCGCACCGTGCGCGAGTTCGTCCTCGGGGTCGTCGCCGCGCCCAGCGCCATCGCGCTGGTGTGGTTCTCCGTCCTCGGCGGCACGGCCCTGCACGCGCAGATGCGCGGGGACGTCGACATCGCCGGCATCGAGGCGCAGGAGAGCCAGTTCTTCAGCCTGCTGGACTCGCTGCCCCTGAGCTCGATCAGCTCGGTCGTCGTCATGGTCATGATCGCCGTCTACTTCGTGACCAGCGCCGACTCCGCCAGCATCGTCATGGGCTCGCTGAGCTCGCACGGCGCCGACGAGCCGAACCGCTGGGTCACGGTGGCGTGGGCGCTGCTCACCGGCCTGACCGCCGCGACCCTGCTGTGGGTCGGCGGCGCGGGCGGCGGCGGCATCGCCGCCCTGAAGAACGTGGCGATCATCGTGGCCGCACCGTTCCTCGTGGTGATGATCGGCCTGTGCGCGGCCCTCGTGAAGGACCTGCGCAGCGGCGCCGAGAACGCCGCCCCGCAGGACGCCGCCCCGCAGCCGGTCACCGGCGCCGGGGGGACCGGCGCGCGCCGCTAACCGCGCGCCAGCTCCTGCAGCCGCTCCACGAGGGGGACGTCGCCCGGCAGCCAGTCGACCGAGCCCCACTCCCCCACCGGGAGCCAGCGCAGGGCGCGGTGGTCCTGCAACGGCGCGGGATCGCCGCGCACCACGCGCGCCCACCACACCCGCATGGCGAGGTCGCCGCCCAGCGGCCACGCCCCGCCCGCCGGGCCGGGCACCTCCGAGCCCAGCTCGACGCCCACGCCGAGCTCCTCGTCCAGCTCCCGGTGCAGGGCCTCGCGCGGGGGCTCGCCGGGCTCGACCTTGCCGCCGGGCAGCTCCCAGCGCCCCGCCAGCGCGGGCGGGGCGCTGCGCTGAGCCGCCAGCAGCACCCCGGGCCGCTCCAGGTCGTCGACGAGCGCGGCACCGACGACGAGCCTCACGCGCCGGCCCCCGCCCCGGCGGTGGCCGCGTCGGTGGCCGCGCCGGTGGCTCCGGTGGTCCCCGCGGCGGTGCCCGTGCCGGTCTCCGCAGCGGTGCCGGCGGGCAGCGGCTGCGCCCCGCGGGCGGCGAGCAGGTCCGTCAGCACCTGCGACTCGCTGCGCTGGCTGGTGGCGATCGCCCGCGCCAGCGAGCGCAGCTGCTCGTCGCCGACGCGCTCGGCGCCCGTCTCGGCCATCTCCAGGCCTCCCTCGTGGTGGCGCAGCATGAGCTGCAGGAAGTCCACCTCGAACACCTCGCCCGTCTCCGAGCCCAGGCGCGCCAGCTCCGCGGCGGTGGCCATGCCGGGCATGGTGCGGCCCTGCTCCTGCTGGCGCAGGTGCTCGGCGTGCCCGGCGGTGCCCTCCATCCAGGCCATCACCGGCCCGGAGCCGCGCAGCGGCACGCCCCACTGCCCCAGCAGGGCCTGCATGCGGCCCACCTGGTTGCCCTGAGTGGAGGCGACGTCGACGGCGAGCTGGCGCACCTCCGGCGAGGGGGCGGTCTGGATCGCCTCGTAGGCCATCGCGACCGCCTGCTGGTGGTGGGTGCTCATGTCGCGGGCGAAGCCCACGTCGGCGGACTGCTCGCCCGGGGCGTCGGGCAGCGCCCGGCCGAGCAGCACGCCGACCACGAGCGCGGCCAGCAGGGCGGCCACCAGCAGCAGCGCCCCGCGGCCGGTGCGGGGGGCGGGGGAGGTCACGACCTCACCCGGTGGGGGTCCCCGTGCCGTTGCTGCACAGCGCGCCGGGCTCGGGGGTCTGCGCGCCCTGCACGTACTCCTCCAGGAACGCGCCGACGCGCCGGTCGGAGGCGTCCTGGACCGTCAGCTGGTGGTTCCACGCGGACAGCACGATCGGCGCGGGCAGGTCCGGGTACGGCGAGAGCAGCGTGTAGTCGTCGCCCTCGACCGCCTCGCGCAGCCGCTGCACCTGCTCGGCGGGCAGGTCGGGCCGGTAGGTGATCCACACGGCGCCGTGCTCCATGCTGTGCACGGCGTTCTCGTTGGGCACCGCCGCGTCGTAGACGCCGCAGTTCTGCCACACCGGGTTGTGCTCGCCGCCGACGGGCGGGTTCTCCGCATACTGCACGGGCTCCTCGGTGTGGGCGCCGGCGGTGTACTGGAAGGTGCGCACCGCCTCCAGCGACGGCGGGTCCGGCTGCGCGGCGATGACCGCGGCCACCCCCGCCCCGGCGCCGGCCACCAGCACCACGGGCACGGCGATCAGCGCCACCTTGCGCCGGCGCGCGCGGGCCCGGTCGGCGCGCTGCATGGCGGCCACCCGTGCCGCGCGGTCCTGCCGGCCGGCGTCGGCCGGGCCGGTCGGCTCGTCCTGCGTGTCGGGCATCGACTCCCTCTCCCCGCGGGCGCCCGTGCGGCGGCCCGCTCCCAGTCTGCAACGCCGGGCGGGGCGCGCGGGTTCGGCCCCGCGGCGGGGCGGGGTGCGTGATCTGCGCCACGGGCCCGCGCGTCCCCGCGCGGGGCACGGTCGGGGCCCGGTCGGCGGCCAGCCGGCGGGGTGCGCTCAGCCGTGCCGGCCCGCGCGCGCCGCCTCGCGGGCGCGGCGGGCGCGCTCGCCGTGGTCCAGCCGCGCGGAGGCGGTGAGGCGGTGGCGGGGGCTGGTGCGCCAGTACACGACGGCGACCCCGGCGGCGACGGCCAGCACGGTCAGTGCGACGACGAACTGCATCCGCCCAGCGTAGCCACGGCGCCGCGCGCCGTCAGCGCAGCGCGCGACCCGCCCGGCGCGCCCCTACCCTTCCGCCGTGGTCGACACGCACCCCGACGAACCCGTCCTGCACGCCTCCGACGTCGACGCGCGCCTGAACCGCCTGCGCGCGGGCGTGCTGGGCGCCAACGACGGCGTGGTCTCCGTCGCCGGCGTCGTGCTGGGCGTGGTGGCGGCCACCGACCACCCCGGCGCGCTGGCGGCCTCGGGCGTGGCCGCGCTGGTGGCCGGGGCGCTGTCGATGGGCACCGGGGAGTACGTCTCGGTGAGCACCCAGTCCGACACCCAGCGCGCGCTGCTGGCCAAGGAGCGCTGGGAGCTGGCGGAGATGCCCGAGGTGGAGCTGCGGGAGCTGGCGGCGATCTACGAGGCCAAGGGCCTCTCGCCGGCGCTGGCGCACCGGGTGGCCGTGGAGCTCACCGAGCACGACGCGCTGGCCGCGCACGCCGAGGCCGAGCTGGGCCTGGACCCCGAGGAGCTGACCAGCCCCTGGCAGGCGGCGCTGGCCTCCACCGCGGCGTTCACCGTCGGCGGCCTGCTGCCGCTGCTGGCGGTGCTGCTGCCGCCCGAGCGGGCGCGGGTGCCGGTGTGCGCGGTGGCGGTCGTGCTCGCGCTGGTGCTCACCGGCGTGGTCAGCGCCCGCCTGGGCGGGGCGCCGGTGCCGCGCGCGGTGGCCCGCAACGTCGGCGGCGGCCTGCTGGCGATGGCGGTGACCTCCGCGATCGGCCACCTGGTCGGCGCCGCGACCTCACACGCCCAGCTCGATGCTCCCGCCGGGGATGGCCTCCAGCAGCGCCCGGGTGTACTCCTGGCGCGGGTTGCGGAAGACCTCGTCGGTCGTGGCGGACTCGACGAGCCGGCCCTTCTGCATGACGACGACGTCGTCGGCGATCTGGCGCACCACGGCGAGGTCGTGGGTGATGAACAGGTACGTCAGCCCCAGCTCGGCCTGCAGGTCGTTGAGCAGGGTGAGGATCTGCCCCTGCACGAGCACGTCCAGGGCGCTGACGGCCTCGTCGCACACGACGACCTCGGGGTTCAGCGCCAGGGCGCGGGCGATGGCCACGCGCTGGCGCTGCCCGCCGGACAGCTCGTTGGGGTAGCGGCGGATCGTGCCCGCCGGCAGCGCGACCTTGTCGAGCAGGTCGCGCACGCGCGCCTCGCGGGACTTCGCGTCGCCCGTGCCGTGCACCCGCAGCGGTTCCTCGATGGTGCGGAAGATGCTGAAGGAGGGGTCCAGGGAGCCGTAGGGGTTCTGGAAGATCGGCTGCACCCGGCGGCGGAAGTCGAAGCGCTGGCGCGCGTCCAGCGTCGTGATGTCCACGCCGTCGAAGCGCACGGTGCCCGAGGTGGCGGGCAGCAGGTTCAGCACCATCTGCGCCACGGTGGACTTGCCCGAGCCGGACTCGCCCACCACGGCGGTCGTGGTGCCCCGGCGCACGGCGAAGCTGACGCCGTCGACGGCCTTGAGCTTCTCCCCGCGCGGGCCCGAGCCGCGGATGGTGAACACCTTGGTGAGGTCCTCGACCTCGATGACGTTGCGGGTCTGCTCCACCCCGACGTCGCTGCCGGCCACGGCCGCGGCGTGCGCCTGCGCGGCGTGCTCGGCGGCGGCGGCGGTGACCTGCTCGCGCTGCGTCGCCGAGCGCAGGCGCTGGGAGGCCAGCGAGGGGGCGGCGCGCACGAGCCGCTGGGTGTAGGGGTGCTGCGGGTCCTGCAGGATCTGCAGCGCGGGCCCGGACTCCACGACCTGGCCCTTGTACATGACCACCAGGTGCTCGGCGCGCTCGGCGGCCAGGCCCAGGTCGTGGGTGATGAGCAGCACGGCGGTGCCCAGCTCGCGCGTCAGCCCGTCGAGGTGGTCGAGGATCTGGCGCTGCACGGTGACGTCGAGCGCGGAGGTCGGCTCGTCGGCGATGAGCAGGCGCGGGCGCGAGGCCAGGCCGATGGCGATCAGGGCGCGCTGGCGCATGCCGCCGGAGAACTCGTGGGGGTACTGCTTGGCGCGGCGGTCGGCGTCGGGCAGCCCGGCCTCGGCCAGCAGCTGCGCGGCGCGCTGCTTGGCGGCGCGGCCCCTGGCCAGGCCGTTGGCGGCCAGCGCCTCGCGCACCTGGAAGCCGATGGTCCACACCGGGTTCAGGTTCGACATGGGGTCCTGCGGCACCAGGCCGATGTGCTTGCCGCGCAGCTCGACGAACTCGCGCTTGGAGGCGTGCGCGATGTCCTTGCCGTCGAAGAGGACCTGCCCGCCGACGACCCGGCCGTTGCCGGGCAGCAGCCCGATGACGGCCTGGGCGCTGGTGGACTTGCCCGAGCCGGACTCGCCGACGACCGCGACGGTCTGGCCGGGGTAGACGGTCAGGTTCGCCCCGCGCACGGCGTGCACCGCCCGGCCGCCGGAGGTGAAGTCCACGTGCAGGTCGCGCACCTCGAGCAGCGGCCGGCCGGGGTCGCCGGCGGGGCGGCCGGGCTCGCGCGCGCTCTGGTCGGCGGCGTCGGAGGCGGGCATCAGCGGGTCCGGCCCTTCGGGTCCAGGGCGTCGCGCAGGGCGTCGCCGAGCATGAGGAAGCTGAGCACGGTGACCGACAGGCCGATCGAGGGCCACAGCAGCACCCACGGGTCGGTGCGCAGGGTGGTCTGCGCGCGGCTGATGTCGCCGCCCCAGGAGACCGTGCTCGGCGGCAGGCCGATGTTCAGGAAGGACAGGGTGGCCTCGGCGGCGATGAACGTGCCCAGCGAGATGGTGGCCACGACGATGACCGGGCCGAGGGCGTTGGGCACGACGTGGCGCACGAGCACCTTGAGCCTGCCCAGGCCCAGGGACGTGGCGGCGGTGACGTACTCGTTGGAGCGCACCTGCAGCACCGAGCCGCGCATGATGCGCGCCACCTGCGGCCAGCCGAAGACCGCCAGGGTCAGCGCGACGGAGAAGCTGTTGCGGAAGTCGTCGAGCATCTGCATGAGGATGATGCCGCCCAGCAGCAGCGGCACCGCGAAGAAGATGTCGGCGAAGCGGCTGAGCACCGCGTCCAGCCAGCCGCCGAAGAAGCCGGCCAGCGCGCCGAGCACGCCGCCGACGAGCACGACGAGCGCGGTGGCGATGACGCCGACGCTCACCGAGGCGCGGGCGCCGTGGACCAGGCGCGAGTAGACGTCGGTGCCCTGCTGGGTGAAGCCCAGCGGGTGCCCCTCGGCCGAGCCCTCCAGCGAGCGCGTCAGCTCCGCGAAGCGCGGGTCCACCGAGGTGAACAGCGAGGGGAACAGCGACACGACCACCAGCAGCAGGATGATCAGCGAGGAGACGATGAACAGCGGGCGCCGGCGCAGCTGGCGCCAGGCGTCGGCCCACAGGCTGGTGGGCGGGGCCTGCTCGTCGACGGCGTCGACGGCGGCCAGCGGCGTCTCCTCCAGGGGGGCGACGTAGTGCTCCTGCCCGGGGCGCACGGCGGCGGTGGGGCGGTCAGGCATAGCGGATCCTCGGGTCCAGCACGGCGTAGAGCAGGTCCACGGCGAGGTTGGCGAGCAGGTAGACCATGACGAGGATGGTGACGACCGAGACGACGGTCGGCCCCTCGCCGCGGATCACCGACTGGTAGACGAGGTTGCCCACGCCCGGCACGTTGAAGATGCCCTCGGTGACGATGGCGCCGCCCATGAGCGCGCCCAGGTCGGTGCCCAGGAAGGTCACGACGGGGATGAGCGAGTTGCGCAGCACGTGCACGGTCATCACCCGCGGGCGCGAGAGGCCCTTGGCGGTGGCGGTGCGCACGTGGTCGGCGCTGAGGCCCTCGGCCACCGAGTTGCGGGTCAGCCGCAGCACGTAGGCGAAGGACAGCGCGCCCAGGACCACGCCCGGCAGCAGCAGGTCGGTCAGCCCGGGGTCGGAGCCGACCGTGGGGTTGACGACCCCCCACTTCACGCCGAAGAGGAACTGGGCGACGAAGCCGAGGACGAAGACCGGGATGCCGATGACGACCAGGCTGACGACCAGGACGGTGGAGTCGAACCAGCCGCCGCGGCGCAGGCCGGCGAGGAAGCCGAAGAGGACGCCGAAGACGGCCTCCACGGCCAGCGCCACGAGCGCCAGCTTGATCGTCACGGGGAAGGCGCCGGCGATGAGGTCGATGACGGGCCGGCCGGTGAAGGACTGCCCGAAGTCGAGGCTCAGCGCGCCCTTGATGAAGAGCAGGTACTGCACGAGGAACGGCTCGTCGAGGTGGTACTGCTCCCGCAGCCGCGCCGCGGTGGCCTCGTTGACGCCGCGGTCGCCGAACAGGGCGGCGATGGGGTCGCCGGGGAGCAGGAAGACGAGCGCGTAGATGAGCAGCGTCGCGCCGAAGAAGACGGGCACCATCTGCAGCAGACGGCGCCCCACGTACCAAGCCATGCGGGGCCTCCTCGGGGCGGGGCGCCGGCACGAGCGCCGCCCCGGTCGAGCGGTCGGGTGACCCGGCCGCTGGTGCGCACCGGGTGCTCCGGGACGCCGCGCCGCGGCGTCCCGGAGCAGCGGGTCAGGACTTCGTGATCTCGTAGTACAGCGGCTGGCTGTCCCACCCGAACCGCACGTTCTCGACGGTGTCCGCCGAGCCGCCGCTGACGTTCTGGTACCACAGGGCGATCGCGGGCAGGTCGCGGAAGAGGATGGTCTGCCCCTGGTTCCACAGCGTCGCCGCCTGCGCGGCGTCCGTGGTGCTGGCGCCCTGCTGCAGGAGGGCGTCGAACTCCGGGTTGGTGTAGTCGCCGTCGTTCGAGCTGCCGCCGGTGGCGAAGTTGGGCGCGAGGAAGTTGTAGAGCGAGGGGTAGTCGCCCTGCCAGCCCGAGCGGAACGCGGTCTGGATCGCGCGGTCGTTGATCTCCGAGCGCAGCTGCGCGAAGGTCGCGTAGGGCTTGCCCTCGGACTGGATGCCCAGCGTCTGGCGCAGGCCCGCGGTGACCGCGTCCACCCAGCCCTGGTGCGGGCCGTCGGCGTTGTAGGCGATGTCGAGGCTGCCGGTGAAGGGCTCGATGGCCTCGGCCTGCGCCCACAGCTGCTTGGCCTGGTCCGCGTCGTACTGCAGGACCTCGTTGCCCTCGACGGAGTCCGAGAAGCCGTCCAGCACCGGCGAGGTGTAGTCGCTGGCCGGGGTGCGGGTGCCGGAGAAGATCTGCTCGCAGATCGTGGCCCGGTCGATGGCCAGCGAGATCGCGCGCCGGCGCAGGAGCCCGGCCTCGCCGGACATGCCCGGCATGTACTGCGGGACCGTGAACGCCTGGAAGATCGCCGCGGGCATGTTGACCGCGCGGTCGCCCAGGTCGGACTCGAAGACGGTCAGCGCGGAGTCGGGGATCTGGTCCAGCACGTCCAGGTTGCCCGAGGTCAGGTCCGCGTACGCGGCGTCCTGGCTCTCGTAGAAGACGAAGGCCAGGCCGGAGTTCTGCGCGGCGCGCGGGCCGTCGTAGCTGTCGTTGGGCACCAGGTCGATGCGCACGTTGTGCTGCCAGGCGCCCTGCTCGGCCAGCTTGTAGGGGCCGTTGCCGACCGGGTTCTCGCCGAAGGCGGTCATGTCGTCGAACGCCGAGGCGGGCAGCGGGTAGTAGGCCGAGTAGCCCAGGCGCAGCGGGAAGTCGCCCTCCGGCTGGGTCAGCGCCACCGTGAAGGTGGTCTCGTCCACGACCACCAGGCCGGACATGGTCTGCGCGGTGGGCGGGTCGGCCTGGACGTCGGCGTAGCCGACGATCGGCTCGAAGAAGTACGCCTGCAGCTGGTCGTTGGTGAGCAGCGCGGCGTAGTTCCAGGCGTCGACGAAGGACTGCGCCGTCACCGGGGTGCCGTCGGAGAAGGTCTGGCCCGCGCGGATGCGGATCGTGTAGTTCTGCGCGTCGGAGGTCTCGATGGACTCGGCGAGGTCGTTCTGCACCGAGCCGTCGGCCTCGTAGTAGCACAGGCCCGCGAAGATGTTCTGGATGATGCGGCCGCCGCCGACCTCGTTGGTGTCCGAGGGCAGCAGCGGGTTCTCCGGCTCGGTGCCGTTGGCGACCACGGCGGCGCCGGCGCCGCCGCCCTCGCCGTCCTGGGCGCCCTCGTCGTCGGAGCCGCCGCACGCCGCCAGCAGGCTGCCGACGGCCGCGGCGCCCACGAGGCCCTTCAGGCCGTCGCGGCGGGTCAGCACGGGACCGCGGGAGACCAGGCCGACGCGGCGCACGGCGCCCGGCTCGTCGTCCTTCTCGAAGCTGCTCACGGTGGGACTCCTCCTAGCGGGCGTCTCTGCTTGGGCACGTTGCCCAGGTGCGGGGACTCCTGTCGATCAGGATGTCCACCCCAGACGAACGGGCAGCACGTTAACACCCGTGGACGCGGGTGCGGCGCGAAGCCCGCGCGACACCGCCCACCCGCCCGCGGGCTCGGCACCAGTGTCACCCGAGCGGTGCCGTGCTGCACACCACCCGCCACGGGCGGTGGCCACCGGTGCCCGCGCGGGCCCGCGCGGGGCCCGTGCGGGGCGGACCGGCTCAGACGTTGAAGCGGAACTCCACCACGTCGCCGTCGGCCATGACGTAGTCCTTGCCCTCGATGCGCACCCTGCCCTGCGCCTTGGCCTCGGCCATCGAGCCGGCGGCCACCAGGTCCTCGAAGGAGACGACCTCGGCCTTGATGAAGCCGCGCTGGAAGTCGGTGTGGATCACCCCGGCCGCCTGCGGCGCGGTCCAGCCCTTGCGGATCGTCCAGGCCCGCGACTCCTTCGGCCCGGCCGTCAGGTAGGTCTGCAGCCCCAGCGCGGCGAAGCCGACGCGGGCGAGCTGGTTCAGGCCCGGCTCGTCCTGGCCCACCGAGGCCAGCAGCTCGGCGGCCTCCTCGGCGTCCAGCTCGGCCAGCTCCGACTCCAGCTTGGCGTCCAGGAAGACCGCCTCCGCCGGGGCCACCAGCGCGCGCAGCTCGTCCATCCGGGCCTCGTCGCCCAGCACGGTCTCGTCGACGTTGAAGACGTACAGGAACGGCTTGGTCGTCAGCAGGCCCAGCTCGCGCAGCTGGGCGACGTCCACGTCGTCCGCGGCGGTCGCCGCCGACAGCGGCCGGCCCGAGTCCAGCACCGCCTGCGCCGCCTGCGCGGCCCGCAGCACCGCCGGGTCGGTCTTCTTGCCCTTGACCTCCTTCTCCAGGCGCGGCACGGCGCGCTCCAGGGTCTGCAGGTCGGCCAGCACCAGCTCGGTGTGCACGGTCTCGATGTCCTCGGCCGGGTCCACCGCGCCGGACACGTGCACCACGTCGGGGTCGGCGAAGGCGCGCGTCACCTGGCAGATGGCGTCGGCCTCGCGGATGTTGGCGAGGAACTTGTTGCCCAGGCCCTCCCCCTCGCTGGCGCCCTTGACGATGCCGGCGATGTCGACGAAGGAGACGGTGGCGGGCACCGTGCGCTCGCTGGAGAAGAGGCGGGCCAGCTCCTCCAGGCGCGGGTCCGGCAGCGGCACGACCCCGACGTTGGGCTCGATCGTGGCGAACGGGTAGTTCGCCGCGAGGGCGTCGTTGTCCGTGAGCGCGTTGAACAGGGTGGACTTGCCGACGTTGGGCAGTCCGACGATGCCGATGGTGAGGGCCACGGGCACAGCAGCCTACCGCCGCCGCGGCCGGGGACCGCCCGCAGCGCTCCCCGGCCGGTGCGGCCTCAGCCCGCGGCGGCGGTGAGGAAGCGGCGCAGCTCGCCCACGTCGGCGAAGGAGGTCAGCTGGGCGTCGGTGAACCGCACCCCGAACTCCGACTCCAGCGAGAACATGATGTTGATGTGCGCCAGCGAGTCCCAGCCGGGCACGTCGCGCGCCGTCGTGGAGTCGCTCAGCCGCAGCTGCTCGTCGCCGAGCACCTCGCGGAAGACGCGCAGCACGCGCCCGTCGACGCCGTCCTCGCCCAGCACGTCACCGGTCGTCCCGCTCACCGAAGCACCTCCCGCTCCTGCCGGCGCTGCGCCGGCACCTCGTCCTCGTCACCGCGCGCGCCCACCGGCGCGCCGTCCACCCGCTCGTGCACCCGCACGTCCACCTGCACGTCCACCCGCACGTCCACCAGGCCCGGAGTGCGCACCTCGGCGGGCACCTCGAGCACCCAGCTCGTCGAGCCCTCCCCGTCGCGCCCGTCCCGCTCCGCCGCGCGCGCGAAGCCCAGCCGCTCGTACAGGCCGGTGACCTGCCCGTTCTTGGCGGTGGGCACGTGCGTGCCGCGCAGGCGGGTGCAGCCCAGCGCCCGCGCCCGCGCCGCCAGCACCCCGAACATCTCGTCCTCCAGGGTGCGGCCGATGACGCGGCAGCTCAGCAGCCAGCTGTCGACCTCCAGCTCGGGGCCGTCCGCCGCCTCGACGCGGTGCGCCAGCAGCACGCCCACGACGCCGTGGTCGGCGAAGCGGTCGCGCAGCCGCACGACCTGCGCGTGCCAGTCGGGGTCGGCGGCGAAGGCCTCCACGTCGGCCAGCGAGTGCCGGCGGGTGGTCAGGTTGAACTGGTTGGTCTTGCCCAGCAGCTGCGCCACGCGGGCGGTGTTGGCCGCGCCCAGCGGGGCGACCTCGGCGCGCATGCCCAGCCCGCGCAGGTAGTCCTCCAGCGAGCCCGCGCTCTCGCGCTGCTCGGCCGCCTGCGCCCGCGCCCGGTACTGCTGCGTGCGGGCGGCGTCCTCGGCGGTCAGCGCGTCGGTCTCGAAGAAGGGGTAGCGCGACAGGGCGTGGACGTAGCCGGCCGGCTCGGCCGGCAGCGGCACCACGTCCACCGCGGGGACCAGCTCGCGCACCGCCTCGCGCTCGGCGGGGTTGTCGTCGACGAAGACCAGCGCGTCCTCGCCCAGCCCCAGGGCCGCGGCGATGGCGCGCACGGCCGAGGGCTTGTCCTCCCAGCTGGCCTTGAGCACCGCGACGTCGTCGAGGGAGAGGAGCATCTCGGGGTTCTCCGCGAACACCTGGCGCACCAGGTGCTCGTCGTTCTTGGAGCACACCGCCAGCACCACGCCCCTGTCCTTCAGGGCCAGCACGTACCGCTGGAAGGCGCTGAAGGCCTCCCCGGCGGGGCCGGCGCCCAGCGCGACGCCGTGCACGCCGACCTCGCCGAGCACCCCGCCCCACAGGGTGTCGTCCAGGTCCAGCACCAGGCACTTGCGCGAGGCGCCGAGCTGCGCGGCGAGGACCGCGGCGGTGTGCCGGGCCAGCAGCGGCACGCAGGCCAGCGAGACGGCCTGCTTGGCGACGTGCACGTAGCGCGGGTCGGTCCAGGTGCGCTTGCCGACGTCGGAGGCCAGGCGCTCGCAGTCCACCAGCGCCACGCCCCGCCCGGCCGGCGAGGCCGCCACCTGCCCCAGCCGCTCGGAGAAGCGGCGCAGCAGCGCCGAGCGCGAGCCCGGGGCGCGCGCGGCCAGGTGGCCCAGCGGCTCGTCCGGCGGCACGACGACGCCGTGCTGCACGACGCGGGCGCCGAAGCGCTCGCGCGCCAGGTCCCACAGCGAGGTCCAGCGCCCCAGCTCCGCCTCGACGGCGGCCTCGGGGTCGGCCGGGGAGGGCGGCAGGTCCACCTCGGCGGCGTCCACGGCCAGCACGACCACGTCGGGCTCGAAGGCGTGCAGCCCGCTGGCGGGGTCGAGCAGCTCCTGGCGGTACAGCCCGTAGCCGCACTCGTAGACCTCCACGTCCACCCCGGCGCGGGCGCACGCCACCGGCAGCAGGCCGGTGAGCTGGGTGGTGGTGTAGCTGCCCAGGACGGCCACCCGCGCCCGGCGCGGGGCCGGCGGCAGGTCGGCGCGGTGGCGCTGCCACAGCCGGGAGGCGGCGAGCCAGCCGGCGAAGTCCTCCCCCGCGTCGAGCGAGGCGAAGGCCCACTGCACGGCGCGGCGGGCGTCGCCGGCCGCGGACAGCGCGCGGGCCAGGTCCAGGCAGGCGCGCTGCTCGGGCACCCGCTGCGCGGACACCGCCGCCAGCGCCCGGCCCACCGGGTCCGTCCCCCCGGCGCCCCGCTCGTCGACGGCGTCGACGTGCTCCATCGTGCTCCCCCCCTGGTCGACCGGTGCCGGTCGTCTCGAGCCTGCGGCGGGTGCGGGCGGCGCCGGGTGCTCACCGGGGCCCCCGCCCCCGCGCCCGGCACGCTCGCCCCCGCAACTCTTCCGCTGCGTCACTGTAGTGGAGCCGCCCTGAGGCGCAGCTGAGATTCCGGCACCGGGCGCGCCGCGGCGCTCCCCCGCCCGGCCCCGCGCCGCCACGGCGGGTGCCGCCGCGGTCGCGCGCCGCACGGCACCCGCGCCGGCGGGCGCGGCGCGGGCCCGCGGGAGCCCGCGCTCCTCACGCGCAGCGCACGGGCGGGCACCGGGCGTCGCGGCGCGCGGGGACGCGCGCACCACCCGGACGGAGCAGCGCCCCGGCGGGGCGGGCGGGTCCGCCGGGCGGGGGCGGGTCCGTCAGACGGGGGTGACGGGCAGGCTGCGGCGCTTGAGGTCGCGGCGCAGGTCCGTGGGCAGCGAGAAGACCAGGTCCTCCTGCGCGGTGGTGACCTCCTCGACCGTCGCGTAGCCGCGCGCGGCCAGGTCCTGGACGACCTCGCGCACCAGCACCTCGGGCACCGAGGCCCCCGAGGTCACGCCCACGGTGGTGACGCCCTCGAACCAGGAGTCCTGGATCTCCGGGGCGCCGTCCACGCGGTGCGAGGCGCCGGCGCCGGCGTCCAGGGCCACCTCCACCAGCCGCACGGAGTTGGAGGAGTTCGCCGAGCCCACCACGATCACCAGGTCCGACTCGGCGGCGATCTTCTTCACGGCCACCTGGCGGTTCTGCGTGGCGTAGCAGATGTCGTCGCTGGGCGGGTCGGCCAGGTTCGGGAAGCGCTCGCGCAGCCGGCGCACCGTCTCCATCGTCTCGTCCACGCTCAGCGTCGTCTGCGAGAGCCACACGAGGTTCTCCGGGTCGCGCACCTGCACCGCGTCGGCCGCCTCGGGGCTGTCCACGACCGTGATGTGCTCGGGAGCCTCGCCGGCGGTGCCCTCGACCTCCTCGTGCCCGTGGTGGCCGATGAGCAGGATCTGCGCGTCGCGCTCGGCGAAGCGCACGGCCTCGCGGTGCACCTTGGTCACCAGCGGGCAGGTGGCGTCGATGGTGCGCAGCGAGCGGGCCGCGGCCTCCTCGCGCACCGCGGGGCTGACGCCGTGCGCGGAGAAGACCACGTGCGCGCCCTCGGGCACCTCGGAGGTCTCCTGCACGAAGACCGCGCCGCGCTCGGCCAGCGTCCGCACGACGTGCTTGTTGTGCACGATCTCCTTGCGGACGTAGACGGGCGCGCCGTACAGCTCCAGCGCCTTCTCCACCGCCTCCACCGCGCGGTCCACGCCGGCGCAGTACCCGCGCGGGGCGGCCAGCAGCACGCGCTTGCCGCCGTCCCAGGCGGCGCGCCCGGCCGGCCCGGCCAGCACCGCGGAGTCGTTGCAGTCGTCGGCGGCGGTCGCGGGGGCCTCGAGGGGGGTCTGCGTCACGCCCCCATGGTAGGTCGGCCCGCCGACGCCGCAGCCGTGCGCGGGCTGCGGGCAGGATGGGCGCGTGCCCGCGCAGAACCCCGCCGCCGAGCCGCCGCGCCGGCCCGCCACCGCCTCGGAGACCACCGCGGAGAACCCCTGGCCGGTGCGCCTGCTGGCCTCCAAGATCGACGCCTACGTCGCGCGGATGCCGTGGACCTGGGTGGAGGGGCAGGTCGTGCAGGTCAGCGACCGCCCCGGCGCGCACGTGGTCTTCGTCACCCTGCGCGACACCGACACGGACATGTCGCTGCCGGTGACCCTGACCCGCCGGGTCCTGGGGCGGCTGCGCGAGGTGCTGCCCGAGGGGCTGCGCCACGGCGCGCGCGTGGTGGTGCACGCCAAGCCGGAGTTCTACGCCAAGCGCGGCAGCCTCAGCCTGGCCGTCGACGACGTGCGCCCCGTGGGCGTGGGCGAGCTGCTGGCCCGCCTGGAGCACCTCAAGCGGGTGCTGGCCGCCGAGGGCCTCTTCGACGCCGGGCGCAAGCGGCCGCTGCCGTTCCTGCCGCGCGCGGTGGGCCTGGTGTGCGGGCGCGCCAGCGCCGCCGAGCGCGACGTGGTGGAGAACGCCCGGCTGCGCTGGCCGGCGGTGCGCTTCGAGGTGCGCGAGGTCGCCGTGCAGGGCGCCTCGGCGGTGACGGAGGTGGCCGCGGCCGTGCGCGAGCTCGACGCCCTGGAGGAGGTCGACGTCGTCGTGGTCGCCCGCGGCGGGGGCAGCGTGGAGGACCTGCTGCCCTTCAGCAACGAGGCGCTGGTGCGGGCGGTGGCGGCCGCGCGCACCCCGGTGGTCTCCGCGATCGGCCACGAGGTGGACCACCCCCTGCTGGACCTGGTCGCCGACGTGCGCGCCTCCACCCCCACCGACGCCGCGCGCCTGGTGGTGCCGGACGTGGCCGAGCAGCTGGCGGCCGTGGCGCAGCTGCGCGAGCGCTCGCTGCGCGCGGTGCGCGCGCAGGTGGAGCGCGGGGCCGCGGCCCTGGAGGACCTGCGCGCCCGCCCGGTGCTGGCCCGCCCGCACGTGCTGGTGGACGGCCCGGCGGCGGAGGTGGCGCAGCTGCGCGAGCGGGCCCGCCGGGGGCTGGCCGGGCGCCTGGAGCGCGGGGCGGTGGAGGTGGAGCACCTGCGCTCCAGCGTGCGGGCGCTCTCGCCGCGCTCGACGCTGCTGCGCGGGTACGCCGTGGTGCAGGCGGTGGGCGCGGACGGGGGCGCGCGCGTGGTGCGCGAGCCGGCCGACGCCCCGGCGGGCACGGCGCTGCGGGTGCGGCTGGCCGACGGCGAGCTGGCCGCGCGCGCCGGGTGAGGCGGCGCGCCTAGGGTCTTGCCCCGTGCCGAGGAAGTCCCAGCCCCAGCCCGAGCAGCAGCCCGACCCGCAGCCCGACCCCCGGCCCGACCCGCGGCCGGCGGAGGGGGCCACCGCCCCCGCGACCGCGGACGCCCCCGCGGACGCGCCCGCGCTGCCCGCCGACGTGGCCGCCCTGGGCTTCGAGCAGGCCCGCGACGAGCTGGCCGAGGTGGTGCGCCGGCTGGAGGCCGGCGGCACCGGCCTGGAGGAGTCGCTGGCGCTGTGGGAGCGCGGGGAGGCGCTGGCCGAGGCGTGCCGGCGCTGGCTGGAGGGCGCGCGCGCCCGGCTGGGCGCGGCGGAGCCGGCCGGGGCGGAGGAGCGCCGCCCCTGAGCGCGGCGCCTCAGGCCGGCGGCGCGCCCCAGGTGGAGCCGGCCGAGGCCCAGCCGGCCTCGGTGGCGCGCACCAGCTCGCCCAGCACGGGGTAGCCCGCCTCGCCGGTGGCGATGACGGTCAGCCCGTCCTGGGTGCGCAGCAGGCTGCGCCGGCCGCGGTCGGGCTGCAGCTGGCGCTCCCACTCGCGCCCGTCGACGTCCTCGGTGCCGTCGGCGGCGCCGGAAGCGGTCTGGGCCCGCACCCAGCCGGGGGTGGCGTCGCGGGCGACCTCGACGGCGACGTACCGCCCCTCGTCGGTGCGGTAGCCCACGTGCCAGGTCAGCACGCCGTCGGTGGAGCGGTTGACCTCGGCGGAGGTGGGCGTCCAGCCGGCCGGGACGGCGGGCACCGGCGGCACGAAGGGCAGCCGGCCCGCGGCGCCGGAGGCGGCGTTGGCCACGTCGGCCGGGGGCTGCTGCACGCCGCTGGGGCGCGGCACGGCCCACACGACGACGGCGACCAGGCCGAGGATGACGAGCATCGACAGCACCATCGACTGCACGTTGCCGCCGCGGCGGGTGCGGGGCACCCCCCGGGGGTCCTCGCCGGTGGGTGCGGGGGCCTGGGGCGCGGGGGTGCCGCCGGTCGTGCTCACGCCCT
Source organism: Kineococcus gurbantunggutensis (assembly GCF_050871925.1). Taxonomy (NCBI): domain Bacteria; kingdom Bacillati; phylum Actinomycetota; class Actinomycetes; order Kineosporiales; family Kineosporiaceae; genus Kineococcus; species Kineococcus gurbantunggutensis. The sequence goes on along the minus strand of NZ_JBJLSG010000050.1, from coordinate 11,181 downwards.
CCATGGTGCCGGATACGCTGGCGGCCCGACGACGCGCCGCCCGTGGAGGTCCCATGTCCCAGAACGCCTCGACCCACCTCCCCGCGGCCCTCGCCGTCGGGACCGAGGCCCCTGACCGCAACCTGGCGATGGAGCTGGTGCGCGTCACCGAGGCCGCGGCGATGGCCGGCGGCCGCTGGGTGGGGCGCGGGGACAAGAACAAGGCCGACGGCGCCGCGGTGAACGCGATGCGCACCCTGATCGGCACCGTGAGCATGAACGGCACGGTCGTCATCGGCGAGGGCGAGAAGGACAACGCCCCGATGCTCTACAACGGCGAGCGCGTGGGCGACGGCACCGGCGCCGAGTGCGACGTGGCCGTGGACCCCATCGACGGCACCACCCTGACGGCGCGCGGCATGCCCAACGCGGTGGCGGTGCTGGCGGTGGCCGAGCGCGGCACGATGTACGACCCCAGCGCGGTCTTCTACATGGACAAGCTGGTCGCGGGCCCGGAGGCGGCCGACGCGGTGGACATCCGCCTGCCGGTGAAGGAGAACGTGCGCCGCCTGGCGCGGGCGAAGAACCGCTGGGTGGAGGACGTCACCGTCTGCATCCTGGACCGCCCGCGCCACGCGCAGCTGGCCCAGGAGGTCCGCGACGCGGGCGCGCGCATCAAGTTCATCTCCGACGGCGACGTGGCCGGCGCGGTGATGGCGGCGCGCGAGGGCACCGGCGTGGACCTGCTCATGGGCGTGGGCGGCACCCCGGAGGGCATCATCGCGGCCTGCGCGATGCACTGCCTGGGCGGCACGATCCAGGGCCGGCTGGCCCCGCGCGACGACGACGAGAAGCAGAAGGCGCTGGACGCCGGGCACGACCTGGACGCGGTGCTGGACACCCAGGCGCTGGTGAACAGCGACAACGTGTACTTCGTGGTGACCGGCATCACCGACGGCGAGCTCGTCGGCGGGGTGCGCTACCGCGGCGACACGATCAGCACCTCCAGCATCGTCATGCGCAGCAAGTCGGGCACGATCCGCCGCGTGGAGTCCGAGCACCGGCTCTCCAAGCTGCGCGCGTACTCCGCCGTCGACTTCACCGGCCCGCGGTGAGGGCCCGCGCCCTCGTCGTCGGCGAGTCGCTCGTCGACGTCGTCCGCACCGCCGCCGGGGCGGAGTCCGAGCACCCCGGCGGCAGCCCGCTGAACGTCGCCTACGGCCTGGGCCGCCTGGAGCACGAGGTGTCCCTGCTGACCCGGCTGGGCGAGGACGCGCACGGGCGGCTGCTGCGCGAGCACCTGGCGGCCGCGTCGGTGGCCCTGGTGCCGGGCGCGGTGGACGAGCTGCCGACGTCGGTGGCGCGTGCCCTGCTGGACGAGCAGGGCCGCGCCTCCTACGAGTTCGACCTGCGGTGGCGCCTGCCGGCCGCGCAGCTGCCGGCCGAGGTGGACGTGGTGCACACCGGGTCCATCGGGGCGGCGGTGGAGCCGGGCGCGGGCCAGGCGCTGGAGCTGCTGCGCTCCTGGCGGGGCCGGGCCACCACCAGCTACGACCCCAACGTGCGCCCGGCGTTCCTGGGCACCCCCGAGCAGGCGCTGGCGCGGGTGGAGGGGTTCGTCGACGCCGCCGACGTCGTGAAGGCCTCCGACGAGGACCTGGCCTGGCTGTGCCCGGGCGAGGACCCGGTGGAGGTGGCGCGGCGCTGGCAGCGCCGCGGCCCGGCCCTGGTCGTCGTCACGCGCGGCGGGGAGGGCGCGGTGGCCGTGGCCGGCGCGGGCACGATGCGGGTGCCGGCGCCGCGCACGGAGGTGGTCGACACGGTCGGCGCCGGGGACGCCTTCACCTCCGGGCTGCTGCACGCGCTGGCCGGGCACGACCTGCTGGGCCCGGCGGGGGCGCGGCGGCTGCGGGCGCTGCGGCTGGACGCGCTGCAGGACGTGCTGCGCACGGCGGTGCGGGCGGCCTCGATCACCTGCTCGCGCGCCGGCGCGAACCCCCCCACGCGCGCGGAGCTGGACGCCGGCTGAGCACCGGGCGCCGCCGCGCGGCGGACCCCGGCCGCCGGGGGCGCGCCCGGTGATGCGCGCGGGGCATCGCGCGATGCCGCAACGCTCCTGGACAGGCATCGCGGGCGCTTCCTACGGTGAGCCCCACCGTCGCCGACGACGACCGCTGTCCTCGGCGCCCGCCGAGGAGAGGACGCCATGACCACCAGCGCACCGACCGGGACCGCGCCCGCGGCGCGGACCGGCTCCCCCGTCGTGGACCGCATCGCCTCGATCGAGCTGTCCTCGGTGGTGCTGCCCCTGCGGGCGGCGATCAGCGACGCGAAGGTCTTCACCGGCCGCCAGCGCGCCATGACCGAGGTGGTCTTCCTCTTCGCCGAGGTGCGCACCGAGGCGGGCCTGGAGGGGGTGGGCTTCGGGTACTCCAAGCGCGCCGGCGGGCCCGCGCAGTTCGCCCACGCCCGCGAGGTGGCCGCGGACCTGATCGGCGAGGACCCCAACGACATCGGCCGGCTGTGGACCAAGCTGGTGTGGGCCGGCGCCTCGGTGGGCCGCAGCGGCGCCTCCACGCAGGCGCTGGCGGCCCTGGACGTCGCCCTCTGGGACCTGAAGGCCAAGCGGGCCGGGCTGCCGCTGGCCAAGCTGCTGGGCGCCCACCGCGACTCGGTGCGCTGCTACAACACCTCCGGCGGCTTCCTGCACGAGCCGCTGGAGCAGGTGCTCGTCAACGCCGACCGCACGCTGGCCGAGGGCGTGGGCGGAATCAAGATCAAGGTGGGGCAGCCCGACACCCGCGAGGACCTGCGCCGGGTGCGGGCGGTGCGCGAGCACGTCGGCGACGACGTGCCGCTGATGGTGGACGCCAACCAGCAGTGGGACCGCCCGACCGCGCAGCGGGTGGGCCGGGCGCTGGAGGAGTTCGGCCTGGTGTGGATCGAGGAGCCGCTGGACGCCCACGACACCGAGGGCCACGCCCAGCTCGCGCGCTCGCTGGACACCGCGATCGCCACCGGCGAGATGCTCACCAGCGTGCGCGAGCACGACGACCTCATCCGCGCCGGCGCGGCCGACGTCCTGCAGCCGGACGCCCCGCGCATCGGCGGCATCACGCAGTTCCTCAAGCTGGCCGTGCTGGCCGAGCACGCCCACCTGCAGCTCGCCCCGCACTTCGCCATGGAGATCCACGCGCACCTGGCGGCGGCGTACCCGATCGAGCCGTGGGTGGAGCACTTCGACTGGCTGCACCCGCTCTTCGACGAGCGGCTGGAGGTGCGCGGCGGGCGCATGCACCTGTCGGAGCGCCCGGGCCTGGGCGTGACGATCAGCGAGCAGGCCCGCGCCTGGACGGTGGACCGGGTGCGGGTGGACGCCCCGCGCTGACGCCCGCCCCGGCGCCGTCGGGCCGGGTGCCGCTCGGCGCGTCGGGCGGGGCGCCGCTCAACGCCGGGCGGGGCGCGCGGCCCGGCCCAGCCCGGCGGCGCGCCGCCCGGCGGTGCGCACCGCGGCGGCCCGGCGCACCAGGCCCGCGCGCACGGCCTCCCCGGCGGTGGACAGCGCGTCCACGGACCGGCCCAGGCGCCGGGAGCGGTGCAGCTCGTCGCGGTAGGTGCGCCGCAGCAGCAGCGCGCGGTCCAGCGCGGCGGGCAGCAGCTCGCGCCCGGCGGGGGCCAGGGTCAGGCGCGTCGTGTGCCGCGTGGTGCGCTCGAAGCGGCGCTTGTAGGCCTCCTCGCCGCGCAGCAGGTCCAGCTCGGCGTAGCCGGAGAGCAGGGCGCGCCGGCGCACGCGCAGCAGCAGCAGGGTGCCCGGGCCGGTGGCGGCGACCTCGGCGCGGTAGGACTGCACGTAGCCGTGCAGGGCGCGCGGGCCGGCCAGGCAGAACGCGTAGGCCACCAGGTGCCCGTCCAGGCGCAGGCCGGAGAGCTGGGCCACCCCGCGCGGGGCGGTGCGCAGGAACTGCGCCAGGGTGCGCCCGGAGGCGCCGCGCCAGGGCTCGCGGCGGCGCGCGGCGCGCGGGTGCGCGGCGTCGACGGCGGCCAGCTCCGCCAGCAGGGCGGCCAGGCGCGCGTCGGCCGCGGCCGGGTCCGTCTCGCGCAGCGGGGCCAGGCCGTCCAGGAGGTCGTCGACGACGACGAGCTCGCCGCGCTCGGCCAGGCGCCGCCACTGCCGGCGCTCCTCGTGGCGGGCGTGCTGGCCCAGGGCCGCGTCGTGCTCGGCGACGGTGGCGGGCAGCCGCACGGCGTGGACGGTGGCCTGGCGCAACCGGCGGGCGGTGTAGCCGCGGGCCGCGGCCCAGCCGGCGGCCGCCTCCAGCAGCGCGTCGTCCTCCAGGACCTGCTCGAGGTCGAACAGGGCGCCGGGGACCTCGGCGAGCACGGCGTCGAGCACGGCGGCGAGCAGGCGCACGGCGGGCACGGGGCTGTCGGGGTCGGTGAGCACGGAGGCGTAGTCGCTGCCGCCGGCGCCCAGCAGGGTCACCAGGGGGCGGTGGCCGCCGGGTCCGGCGCCCAGGACGGTGAAGGCCCCGAAGGCCAGCAGCCGGCCCTGGCGGCGCACGCTCACCAGCAGCGGCTCCCCCGCGCCGAGGTGGGTGTGCACCGCGCGCAGCCAGTCCGGCCCGCAGAACGGCGGGTGCCCGCCGCGCACGGCCAGCACGCGCCACTCGGGCACGGGCGCGCCCTCCAGGGTGCGCCGCACGCCGACCTGCAGGCCCTCGGCGGGGTCGAGCACGAGGGCGAGCCCGGGCGTGCCGGTGGTGCCGGTGGTGCCGGTGCTGCCGGTGGGGCGGGCGGGCGGCTCACCGCCGGTGGCGCCGGGTGCGCGCGGCACGGGGGCCGTGGCACCGGTGAGCGCGTCGACCACCCCGTACCCGCCTCCCGCCGGCCCCCGGGCCGCCGGGAGGACGGCCTCGTGGCGGGCACCTTAACCGGGCCGGTGGGCGCGGCGGGAGCGGTGCGGCGCGCCGCGCCCCGCGTCTCCACCCAGCGTCGCCGGCGGTGACGCTGGGTGGAGAGGCGGGGGTGGCTCAGGCGGGGACGCGGTCGTGCTGCTGGGCCTGCGCCCGCTCCAGGGAGCGCCGGCGCAGCGCCTCGGATTGCTCGGCGATCCGGCGCGCCTTCTCCTCGTCGCGGGTGAGGTTGCGCCCGCTGGCGGGGTCGAAGACGTGCATGCGCCGCGGCGGGAACCACAGCCGGGCGGTGTCGCCGTCGCGCACCCCGCTCATGGCGTCCAGCGTGACCACGAGCTGGCTGCGCATGCTCTCGCCGTCCAGCTCCCGGTCCAGCTCGGCGAGCTGGGCGCGCGTCTCGGCGGCGGCCTCGAAGGGCACGTAGGCGTACAGCTCGTTGCCCAGCCACTCGGTGACGTCCACCTGCGCCTGGAACGTCACGGCGTCCTCGGGGGCGTCGGTGACGTCGGCGTCGTCGAAGTGCTCCGGGCGCACCCCGACGATGAGCAGCTGGCCGTCGTGCTCAGCGCCGACGGCCGCCGGGCGGGGTACGTCGCAGAAGGGCAGCTCCAGGCGGTCGCCGCGCACCCGGGCGGGCAGGAAGTTCATCGGCGGGGAGCCGATGAAGCCGGCGACGAAGAGGTTGACGGGCTGCTCGTACAGTTCGCGCGGGCTGGCCACCTGCTGCAGCACGCCCTTGCGCAGCACCGCCACGCGGTCGCCCAGGGTCATCGCCTCGGTCTGGTCGTGCGTGACGTACAGGGTCGTGGTGCCCAGGGAGCGCTGCATGCGGGCGATCTCGGTGCGCATCTGCCCGCGCAGCTTGGCGTCGAGGTTGCTCAGCGGTTCGTCGAACAGGAACGCCTTGGCGTCGCGCACGATCGCGCGGCCCATGGCCACGCGCTGGCGCTGGCCGCCGGAGAGGTTCGCCGGCTTGCGCTCCAGGTGGTCGTTGAGCTCGAGCATGTCCGCCGCGCGCTGCACGCGCTCGCGGATCTGCGCCTCGGGGACCTTGGAGTGGTTCAGCCGCAGCGGGAAGGCGATGTTCTCCCCCACGGTCAGGTGCGGGTAGAGGGCGTAGTTCTGGAAGACCATCGCCAGGTCCCGGTCGCGCGGGGCGAGGTCGTTGACCCTCTTGCCGTCGATGAGCAGGTCGCCCTCGGAGATGTCCTCCAGGCCGACGACCATGCGCAGCAGGGTCGACTTCCCGCAGCCGGAGGGGCCGACGAGGATGACGAACTCCCCGTCGGCGATGTCCAGGCTCACGTCGTTCACCGCCGGGAAGCCGTCGCCGTACCTCTTGACGATGTTCCTCAGCTCGATGCGTGCCACGATCAGCTCCTGTTCTGGGCTCAGCCCTTGACGGCGCCGTTGGTGAGACCCGCGACGATCCGGCGCTGGAACACCAGCGCCAGCAGGACGACGGGGATGGTGACGATGACGGCCGCCGCCGAGATGGCGCCGGTCGGCTGGACGAAGTAGCTGGACCCGGTGAACGAGCTCAGCGCCGCGGGCACGGGCTGGGCGCGCGAGGTGGACGTCAGCGAGATGCCGAAGACGAAGTCGTTCCAGGCGATGAAGAAGGCGATGATCGCGGTGGTGAACACCCCCGGCGCGGCCAGCGGGACGATGACCTTGCGGAAGGCCTGCCAGCTGGTGGCCCCGTCGACCTGCGCGGCCTGCTCCATGTCCCACGGGATGCCGCGGAAGAACGCCGACATCGTCCAGATCGAGATCGGCAGCGTCAGGGCCAGGTACGGGATGATCAGGCCCGGGATCGTGTCGTACAGGCCGATGCGGCGCCACAGGTTGAACAGCGGGGTCACCATCGTGATCACCGGGAACACCGCGACGGCCAGCGCGCTGGTGAGCACCAGGCGCTTGCCGGGGAAGTCCAGCCGGGCGATGGCGTAGGCGGCGAACATCGCCAGCACCACGGCGACGAGCGTGGCGATCAGGCAGGTGACGATGGAGTTGCGCAGCGCCGGCAGGAAGAGCTCCGAGCCGCTGCCGGCGAAGATGCCGCTGTAGTTCTCCCCCGTCCAGCGCGTGGGGAAGAAGCTGCGGTTGGACAGGTCCGACTCGGACTTGAAGCTCATCGAGACGATGTAGACGACCGGCACGATCGCGTACAGGACGATGAGCAGCGCGCCGGCGTACCAGCCGAGCTTCTCCTTCGTGGACATCGCACCCATGTCAGCCCTCCCCCCGCGCCCGCGCCAGGTCCACCTTGAAGACCTTGATCGCGACGAAGCAGATCGCCAGGACGCAGACGAAGAGCAGCACCGAGACCGCGGAGCCGAGACCGATCTCCAGCCGGCTGATCGTCTGGTTGTACGCCAGGGCGGAGACGGTCTGGGTGCCCGCCGCGCCCTGGGTCATGATGTAGACGTTGTCGAAGATGCGGAACGCGTCCAGCGCGCGGAACAGCAGGGCCACCATGATCGAGGCCTTCATGTTCGGCAGCATCACGCGCCACAGGCGCTCCCACGCCGTGGCCCCGTCGACCTTGGCCGCCTCGATGGTGTCCGAGGGCACCTGCGCCAGCCCGGCCAGCAGCAGCAGCGAGATGAACGGCGTCGTCTTCCAGATCTCGGAGAGGCAGATGACCAGCAGCGCGGTCCACTTGTTGGCGAACCAGTCGAAGTCCTCCCCCACGCCGGGCACCACGGCGTTCATGAACCCCGTGGTCAGCGCGAACGCGTACTGCCAGGCGTAGGCGGAGACGACGGTGATGACCGCGTAGGGCACCAGGATCGCCGTGCGGACGATGGGCCGCAGCCAGCCGAGCACCTTGTGCATCACCATCGCCAGCGCGAACCCCAGGACGAGCTCGACGGCGACGGTGACCACGGTGATGAGGGCGGTGTTGGCCAGCGCCTCCCACCACAGCGCGTCGGTGAGGATGACGCCGTAGTTGCGCAGGCCGATGAACTCCCGGTCCGCGGGGGCGGTGAGGCGGTAGCTGAACAGCGAGTCGTACAGGGCCTGCACGATCGGGTACCCGGTGACGAGCACGAGGATGACGAACGCGGGCCCGGCCAGGTACCAGCCGAGCTTGGCCTCCGCCCGGGACTTGTCGCTGCGGCGGGCGCGCTTGGTGCCCTTGGGGTCCGTCGCGACGTCCGCGCCGAGCGGGGTGGCGGTGGTGCTCACAGCAGCTTCTCCCCCCTGAGCACCTGCTCGATGTACTCCTGCGACTGCGCCGGGGTGGAGCCGTCCACCGAGGAGACCGGCTGCCACTGGTCGGCGATGCCCTGGCTGACCTCGTTGTAGTAGGCGGTCTGCGGCCGCGGCGCGGCCGCCTGCAGCGAGCTGCGGATGGTGTCGTACATGGGGTACGCCTCCTGCACCTGCGGGTCGTCGTAGACCGCCTCCAGGGCGGCGGGGTTGCCGTCGGAGACCATGTACGACGCTTGGTTCTCCTCCGAGACGATGCACCGCACGGCCTCGAACGCCAGGTCCCGGTTCTCCGAGAAGGCGCTGACCCCGATGTCGATGCCGCCCAGCGGCGGCGCGGCCGGGGTGGCGGCGTCCATCGCCGGGTACGTCGTCCAGCCGTAGTCCTCGAAGACCGCCCGGTCCATCGTGCCGCCCTCGGCGGCGGCCTTGCCCTGGGCGTAGACGAACGGCCAGTTGACCATGAACGCGGCGCCGCCCTGCTGGAACAGGTTCGCCGTGGCCGCCTCGTCGCGGTTGTCCACGCCCGGCCCGGTGACCCCGGCCCGCGCCATGGAGCGCATCACGTCCGCGGCGGCGCGGCCGGCGTCGCCGTCGATGCCCAGGCGGATGTCGGGGCCCTTGGCGTCGGGGTTCTCGATGACCCGCCCGCCCGCGGAGGCGATCATGGCGTTGACCCACACCGTCATCGACTCCGCGCGCTGGCCCTGCACGCCGATGGCGGTGCCCTGCCCCTGCGCGGCCTCGACGAGCTGCTGCCAGGTCACCGGCCGCGACACGTCCAGCCCGGCCGCCTCGGCGACCGACTTGCGGTACCAGAGCAGTTGCGTGTTCGCCCAGAACGGGGCCGCGACCAGCTCGCCCTTCCAGCTCGCGCCCTGCACCGCGCCGGCCACGACGCCCTCGGAGAACGTGCGCTGCAGCTCCTCGGGCACGGGCGCCAGGAAGCCGGCCTCGGAGGTCTCCGGCACGAAGACCGGGTCCAGGCTCATCAGGTCGATGGAGGTGTCGTTGCCGGCCAGGCGCCGCATGAGCTGCTCGCGCTGCTGGGCGGCGTCGCTGGGCAGGATCGACACGTCGATGGCGTAGGCGCCGCCGGAGGCCGCGCTGCACCGCTCCGCGATCGCCTGCTGCCCGCCGTTGTCGGGGTTGACGTACCAGTTCAGGGTCGGCGTCCCCGTCGCCGCCGACCCGTCCCCGCAGGAGACCAGGGAGCCGGCCAGCACCACCGCGGCACCACCCACCCCCAGCCGTCCGCGCCACCGCGTGCTCACGAGCCCCACCTCCGGCGTCGTCGTCCTCGTCCGTCGCACCGTGCGCTTCAGGACGCCTTGCTACACCCGGTGGCCGGTGCCCGCGAGCCGGAGATCGCCGTCGGGCCGGACCGTGAGCGGAACGTGATCTGCGCGACGCCGGTCCCGGTGGTCGGCGGGCCCCGGGCACGGGCGCGGGCGGGCTTGGCAGGATGGCCCCATGGCCACTGACGACCTCACCCCCGCCCCGGGCGCCCCCGGCACCGGGCAGCCCCAGTACCGCGTCGAGCGCGACACGATGGGGGAGGTGAGGGTCCCGGCGGCGGCGAAGTACCGCGCCCAGACGCAGCGCGCCGTGGAGAACTTCCCGCTGTCGGGCACCGGCCTGGAGCGCTCCCACATCGAGGCGCTGGCGCGCATCAAGAAGGCCGCCGCCCTGGCCAACGCCGAGCTGGGCGTGCTGGAGGAGGACCTGGCGCGCGCCGTGGCCGGGGCCGCCGAGGAGGTCGCCACCGGCCGCTGGGACGGGGAGTTCCCCGTCGACGTCTTCCAGACCGGCTCGGGCACCAGCTCGAACATGAACGTCAACGAGGTCGTCGCCACCCTGGCCACCGAGCGCCTGGGCCGCCCGGTGCACCCCAACGACCACGTCAACGCCTCGCAGTCCTCCAACGACGTCTTCCCCACCTCGGTGCACGTGGCGGCCACCTCCGCCGTGGTGAACGAGCTGGTCCCGGCGCTGGAGCACCTGGAGGCCTCGCTGCGCCGCAAGGCGCGGGAGTTCGCCGGGGTGGTGAAGTCCGGGCGCACCCACCTCATGGACGCCACCCCCGTCACGCTGGGCCAGGAGTTCGCCGGCTACGCCACGCAGGTGCGCCGCGGCGTGCAGCGCGTGCAGGCCACCGTCGGGCGCGTGGCGGAGGTCCCGCTGGGCGGCACCGCCGTGGGCACCGGCATCAACACCCCGCCCGGCTTCCCCCAGCGCGTCATCGAGCTGCTGGCCGCCGACACCGGCCTGCCGCTGACCGAGGCGGAGGACCACTTCGAGGCGCAGGGCGCCCGCGACGCGCTGGTGGAGCTGTCCGGCGCGCTGCGCACCGTCGCGGTGAGCGTGACGAAGGTGTGCAACGACCTGCGCTGGATGGGCTCGGGCCCGCGCACCGGCCTGGGCGAGCTGCGCCTGCCGGACCTGCAGCCGGGCAGCTCGATCATGCCGGGCAAGGTCAACCCGGTCGTGCCCGAGGCAGCGCTCATGGTGTGCGCGCAGGTCGTCGGCAACGACGCGGCCGTGGCGTGGGCCGGGGCCAGCGGCTCCTTCGAGCTCAACGTGCAGATCCCCGTGATGGCCCGCAACGTGCTGGAGTCCACCCGCCTGCTGGGCAACGCCGCGCGCCTGCTGGCCGACCGCACGGTCGACGGCCTGGAGGCCGACGTGGAGCAGTGCCGCCGCTACGCGGAGTCCTCCCCCTCGATCGTCACCCCGCTGAACCGGGTCATCGGCTACGAGGCGGCCGCGAAGGTCGCCAAGCACGCCGTGGCCCACGGCACGACGGTGCGCGAGGCCGTGGTGGCGCTGGGCTTCGTCGAGCGCGGCGAGGTCAGCGAGGCGCAGCTCGACGAGGCGCTGGACGTGATGTCGATGACCAGCCCGAAGGGCGCCTGAGCCCGGCGCACGCCCCGCCCGCCCCGGCGCCTCCGGCGCGCCGGGGGGGGCGGGCGCGGGAACACAGGCCGGGTTGTACCGCATCTACAACAAGTTCTGGATGGCGCGGTAGCCCTGAAGAAACTCTCCTTACGGGGGGGGTGGGTGGCGCCGC
>NZ_JBJLSG010000049.1:0-31032 GCF_050871925.1 Kineococcus gurbantunggutensis | reverse complement strand
GGGGCGGCCGACGGGCCGCGGCGGCGGGGCCTCGCCGCGGCCCGCCCCCGCCCCCGCGCGCCCCCCCCCCCCCCCCCCCCCCCCCCCCCCCCCCCCCCCCCCCCCCCCCCCCCCCCCCCGCCGATGATGGAGGGGTGAGCACCGTCCGCACGCCCCTGCTGGTCCTGACCGCGTTCGCCCTGGCCGCCACCGCCGCGTGCGGGTCGTCCACCGACGCCGAACCCGCCGCGGCGACGAGCACCTCGAGCGCCCCGTCCACCAGCGACCCGGCCACCGCGTCCGCGACCGCGCCCGCGACGAGCGCGACGAGCGCCGCGCCGCCGGAGGCCGACCCGTACGCGCAGCTGCGCGCCGTGGACTGGGAGCAGCGCAGCTACGCCTCCCTGCTCGACGGCACCCCGCACGTGCCCGGCAGCGACGGCCTCACCTACCTGGGCACCGCGTACGGCGCGATGGACGGGGTGCCGCGCGCCCTGGTCGTCCTGTTCGACGAGCGGTACGCCGACGAGACGAACAGCGGCGTGGTGCTGCACCTGTTCGCCGACCCGGAGGGCCAGCCCGTGCGCGGGGGCCTGTTCAACGACCAGGCCTCCGGGCAGGAACTGGCCCACGCCGCCGTGCGCATCGCCGACGACCAGGTGCAGGTGTGGACGAACACCGCCGAGCAGCTCTCGGAGACGGAGTGGGCGCAGTCGCTCTACAGCAGCTACGCGGTGTACGTCACCACCGCGGGCGATCCGTACCTGCGCGCCGGGGACGCGCAGGTCGTCGAGGGCAACCCGCCCGGTGACGCGGTGACCTGGAACGGGTCCGCGGACGACCCGCGCGCGCCGCTGCCGGACGTGAGCGCGCCGCTGGGCTGAGCGCCCCGCGAAAACCCCCCGCGCCGGGCGGGCCGCCGTGCCAGGCTGGCGCCCTCGGGTGCGGGGGGCACCCGTGCACCGGGGAGGACACCGCCGTGACCGCGCGCCGCCGCACCACCCGTCCGCTCACCACCCGCCTGTTCACCATCGCCGTCACCGCCGCCGTCGCCGCCTTGGCCGCGGCACCGCTGGTCCTGGCGCCCGCCCCGGCGCTCGCCGCGCCCGCGGAGACCGTCGTGGCCCGCTGCGCACCCGGCCTGCCGGTGCAGCACCCCGGGTGCGGGCGCACCTACCCGGGCGCCGACGCCGGGAACGGGACGTTCGAGCTGCGCGGCGCCGACCGGTACGCCACCGCGGTGGCCGTCGCCCGCCACGGGTTCCCCGCCGCCGACGCGGTGGTCCTGGCCAGCGGGGAGGACGCCCACCTCGTCGACGCCCTGTCCGCCGGGCCGCTGGCCCGCCGGCTGGCCGCGCCGCTGCTGCTCACCGCCCGCGACGCGCTGCCCGCCGCCACCGCCGAGCACCTGCGCGCGCAGCGCCCCGCCGCCGTGCTCGTCGTCGGCGACGGCGCCGCCGTCTCCGAGGCGGTCCTCGCGCAGCTGCGCGAGCTCGGGGTCGCCTCCGTCGGTCGCGTCGGCGGCGCCGACCGGTACGCCACCTCCCGGGCCCTGGCCGCGCTGCAACCCGGCGCCACCCGCGCCTGGGTCGCCTCCGGGCACCCCGGGCACCTCGTGGACGCCCTCGCCGCCGGCGGCACCGCCGCCCGCCTGGGCGAACCCCTCGTCCTGGTGCCCGGCACCGGCGACGCCACCGCCACCGCCGCCGCGCTGCGCTCGGCCGGGGTCACCGCCACCACCGTCGTCGGCGACGCCGCCGCCGTGAGCGAGCAGGTGGCCGGGCAGTTCCCCGCACCCGCCCGGGTGGCGGGCCCGGACCGCTGGCGCACCGCCCTGGCCGTGGCCGAGGAGGGCGTGCGCCGCGGCCTGCCGCGCACCGACCTCGTCGTCACCGGCGGCGAGCAGCGCAGCCTGGTCGACGCGCTGGCCGCCGGGCCGCTGGGGCGCGTCGCGCTGCTGACCGGCCCCCGCGGCGTCGGCGAGGACCTCGTGCGCCGCTGGGAGTCCGCCGGCACCGACCGCTCGGCGTTCATCGGCGCCGCCGCCGCCCGCCTGGTGTGCTGGGACGCCGCGGACGCCGCGGACGCCGCGGACTGCGCGCACGTCGCCGCCGTGGACGTCGACGGCGACGGTGACCTCGACGACGTCGCCCTGACCGGTGCCGGGCCCACCCGCCAGGTGCGGGTGCGGGTGCAGAGCGAGGCGGTGACCCTGCCCGTGCCGTCCGGCACGACGGGCTCCAGCGGCGCGTGGGTGGGCGCGCACCCGATCGACGACCGCCCCGGCGCCGAGCTCGTCGTGCTCGTCGACGTCGGCGCGCACGCCGAGCGCAACACCGTGCTCACCTGGCGCGCGGGGCGCCTGGAGGAGCAGGCCGCTCCCGGCGGCGCGGACGGCTGGTACGTCGACGCCTCCGCCGCCCTGAACCGGAGCATCACCTGCGCCGCGCCCGGGGACCTCGCCGTGCGCTCCACCGACCGCGACCCCGACGACCCCGCCGGTGACCTCCTCGTCGGCACCACCGTCTGGTACCGCTCCGTGGACGGCGCGTGGGAGGCCTCCGGGGCCACGTCCACGGAACGGCTGCGCGCCCCGGCGCCCGCGGAGTACTCCGGCTGGTCCTGCGCGGGCCTGCCCCGGTTCGCGCCGAGCTGACCGCGCGCTCCCCCGGGCGGGGGAGAGCCCGCCCGCCGACGACGCCCGGGACGTCCGGCGCACCCTCACCACCGGTGCCCCGTGCACCCGTCCGGGGCACCCCCGCCGGTCCATCCGGTCACGGCCCCGCGCACCCGAAGCACTCCTCGACGAGGCGGGAGGTACCCGCCGGGGCGAGGGGTGGTCGGCGTGCGGTTCACCGGTGTGGTCGCGGCGGTGTGCGTCGCGGGCGGCGTGCTCGGCCTGGCGCAGGGCGCCGCGGCGGCGCCCGCGCCGCAGGAGGTCACCGGCACGGTGCAGCGCGCCGTCGTCGAGGTCGGCCACGCGGAGGGCGCGGGCCACGAGGGCGCGGGCCACGAGGGCGCGGGCCGCGCCGAGCGCGACGTCGAGGTCACCGTGCTGCGCACCGCCGACGGCGACGTGCGGGTGCCCTCCTCGGACCTGGCCGGCGTGCCCACCGGCACCACCGTCACCGCGCGGCTGGGCGCCCCCGTGCGCGCCGTCACCCGCGCCCCGCGCGCCCTGGCCGAGTCCGGCCGCGACGTGCAGGGCTACCGGGTGCTCTCCGCCGCCCGCGAGACGAAGGCCGCCACCAGCACCGCCCCGCGCCCCGTGCTGCCCGTGCTCGTCACCGTGCCCGGCGTCGCCTCCGACGGCACCACCGGCGCCACCCTGACCTCCGCCGTGGCCGAGGTCAGCCGGTTCTACGACCGCCAGACCCGCGGCGCCGTCACCTACACGGCCCTGGCGCCCACCACCGCCGCCGTCGCCGCCTCCGCCGCCACCGCCTGCGACCTGTCCACCCTGGAGAAGGCCGTGCGCGCCAAGGTGGCCGTGCCCGCCGGCACCACCCTGCTGATGCACACGCCCAAGGTGGGCTGCGCCTTCTCCGGCGTGGCCTGGATCGCCTCGCCCGCCGCCCGCGACCGCGCGCTGTGGGTCCACGGCACCGCCGCCCCCGCCGTCGTCGCCCACGAGATCGGCCACAACCTCGGCCTGGGCCACTCCGGCTCCTCCGCCGCCTGCGCCGGCGGCAGCGCCGACGACGGCGCCGCGAGCGCCTGCACCACCGTGGAGTACGGCGACTTCTTCGACGTCATGGGCGCCAACGCCTTCGCCGCCGGCTCGCGCACCCTGCACCTGGGGGAGATGAGCGCCGCCCAGCGCGACCGCCTCGCCGGGTTCACCGGCACCGAGCTGGTCGCCGTCGACGCGGCCGCCACCACCTCCACCGCGCTCGCCCCGATCGGCACGGCCACCGGCGCGCAGGCCCTCAAGCTCACCAGCGGCGGGGTGACCTACTACGTCGAGCTGCGCGCCGGCGGCGGCCGCGACGCCGCCCTGTACCCGGGCGGGCAGTACTTCGGCACCACCGCCACCGGCGCCACCGGCTGGGCGCCGATCCCTGCCGGGGTGACCGTGCGCCGCCTCGACGGCAGCACCGCCGGCGCCAAGGCCCGCCTGCTCGAGCCGCGCGCCGCCGGCGCCCCGTTCGTGCTGCCCGCCGGGGCCACCTTCACCACCGCCGACGGGCGCACCACGATCACCGCCACCGCCGTCTCCGGCACCGCCGCCACCGTGCGCGTCGCCCCCCGCCCCGGCACCGCGCCCGTCCCGGTCCCCGCCCCGGTGCCGGCCCCCACGGCCGCGCCGACCCCCGCGCCCACCGCCACGCCCCTGCCCCGCAGCCGCCGCACCGTCGCCCAGGCGTGGCGCGCGCCGGCCGGGACCCCCTCGAGGAGCACCCGCTGAACGCGCCGAAGGCCGGGCGGCGCCCCCGCGCTGCTGCCACCATGACCGGTGCACCGGTCACCGCGGTGCCCGCTGCCCAGCGGGTCCACGGCCCGCGGGCCGACGCGCACGAGGTGCAGGGGGTGGTGGCGGTGCAGCGGTCCCCGGGCCCGGTCCCGCGCCCCGCCGTGCCCGTGCACCCGCTGGAGGCGCTGCTCACCGAGCTCGCCGAGGCCTCGCGCGAGCACGCCCCGGCGCTGCAGCACCTCGTCGGGCTCGTGCACCACCGCCTCGCCGCCGCCGCGCGCGTGCGCCACGTCGCCGTGCTCGCCACCGGCGACGGCCAGCCGGTCGTCGTCACGGCCGGCGACCCCTGCGCGCCCGGCGGTGCCGTCGCCCAGCTCACCCTGCGCCACGCCGGCGCCGACGTCGGCGTGCTGCGCCTGAGCGGCGGCGCCCCCGCCCGCGTGCCCGCGCACGTCCTGGCCACCGTCGCCCACCACCTCGCCGCCGCCCTGCACGCCGCGGCCGCCGCCCAGCACCAGCAGCGGGTCTCCGCCGTGGGGCGCACCCTGTTCGAGCGCGGCAGCCGGGCCACCGGCGTGGAGGCCGCCGGGCGCGTGCTGGCGCAGGCCACCGCCGACGCGCTGCGCACCGAGGTCGCCGCCGTGCACCTCGTCGACGCCGACACCCGCGCCACCCACGTCCTCGTCCTGGGCGCGCCCCCCGAGGTGGAGGCGGAGCTGTCGCGCACCCTCGTCGGGCGCGTGGCCAGCGAGTCGCCCGCGTGGCGGCGCATCGTGGACGGCGGCTGCGACCTCGTCGAGGACTCCAGCACCGCGCCCCTGCGCCCCGGCGGGGTCGTGCAGACCCTCGGGCTGCTCTCCTTCGCCGCGGTGCCCCTGCTCTCCGGCGACGGCCTGGTGGGCGCCGTGCTGTGCGGCGACACCACCGCCCGGCGCACCTGGAGCGACGCCGACCGCGACCTCGCCCACCGCCTGGCGCTGGCCGGCGCGACCCTCGTCGACAACGCCCGCCTGCGCGAGGGCGAGCGCGCCCACCTGCGCGAGCTGGAGCACCTGGCCTTCCACGACGCCCTCACCGGCCTGGCCAACCGCGCCGCCCTGCTGCGCGGCATCGAGGACGCCGTGCAGCCCGGTGCCGACGGCGCCGCGCTGCTGCTCGTCGACCTCGACGGCTTCAAGCAGGTCAACGACGCCCTGGGCCACCACGCCGGCGACGTCCTGCTCCAGCTCGTCGCCGACCGGCTGCGCCGCCTGGCCCCGACCGGCGCCCTGCCCGCCCGCCTGGGCGGCGACGAGCTGGCCGTCCTGCTGCCCGGGCCGGTCGGCGCCGCGCAGGCCCTGGCCCTGGCCCACCGGGTGCACCTGAGCCTGCGCGAGCCGTTCGAGGTCGAGGGCCGCACCCTGCGCACCGGCGCCAGCGTCGGCGCCGCCCTGGCCCCCGAGCACGCCGGCGACGTCACCGGCCTGCTGCGCGCCGCCGACGGCGCGATGTACCGCGCCAAGCGCGGCGGGGGCGGGCCCGTGCTGGCCCGCCCCCGCGGCACCGCCTGACGCACGGCCCGACCGGCCGTCGCCCCCCTCAGCCCCGCGAGGGCGACGGCGGCGACGAGGACAGCGACAGCGCCAGCGCCCCGTCCACCGGCGGCCGCTCCAGCACCACCAGCGCCAGGCCCGGCAGACGCTCGGCCAGCGCCGCGCGCAGCGCCTCCTGCACCACCGGCTGCCCGACGACCACGCCGCCCGCCGCGACCACCGTGCGGCCCGCGGCGCCGCGGCGCACCAGCGCCTGCAGCCCCTCGACCACCGCCGCCACCGCCGAGGACACCGCGCGCCGCGCGGTCGGCGCCCCGGCCGCGGCGTGCTCGAACACCAGCGGGGCCAGCGAGCCCCAGCGCGACTCCGAGGCCTCCTGCGCGAACGCCAGCGCCAGCTCCGGCACCCCCGGCGCGCGGAACTCCGCGGCCAGCGCGCGCCCGAAGGAGTCCAGCGGCAGGCCCCGGTCGTCGCGGCGCAGCACCGCGGTGAACGCCTCGCGCACCAGCCCCGGGGCGCTGCCGTGGTCGTCGAGCAGCCAGCCGTGCCCGCCCACGCGCACCCGCCGGCCGTCGGCGGTGGCGCCCAGCGCCACCGCGCCCGTGCCCAGCACGAGCTGCAGGCACTCGCCCACGCCGGCCGCCGGTCCCAGCAGCGCCGCGTCGTTGACCACCCGCACCCGCCCCGGCAGCAGCGCGGCCAGCGCGCGCCCGGCGTGCT
This sequence comes from Kineococcus gurbantunggutensis, assembly GCF_050871925.1. NCBI lineage: Bacteria > Bacillati > Actinomycetota > Actinomycetes > Kineosporiales > Kineosporiaceae > Kineococcus > Kineococcus gurbantunggutensis. The sequence goes on along the minus strand of NZ_JBJLSG010000049.1, from coordinate 24,387 downwards.
CGACCTGGGCGGGGCTGTCGCAGCCGTGCGCGCCGACCGTGGTGGTGGTGCCCGGCCCGGGCGCGGCGGTGCGGGTGATGAGCGCCGCCAGGCGCGCCAGGTTGCCCCGCGGGTCGCCGAACAGCTCCCCGCGGCGCCAGTCCGCGGAGGCCACGACGACGTCGGAGCGCTCGCCGCCCTCGCGCAGGGCCGCCACGTGCGTCTTGGTGCCGCCGACGTCCACGCCGACCCAGCGCGGCGTCCCGCCCGCGGGGGAGGCGGGGGTCGGGGGCGCGGCGGGCGCCGCGGTCGCGGTGGGGTGCTCACGCAAGGTAGGTCAGCCCCCGCACCTCGCGCGCGGTCAGCTCGGCGACGCCGGTGAGCGCCGCGTCCGCGCCCAGCGCGCCGCCCACCAGGTCCGGCACCGAGGGCACGCGCCCCAGCAGCCGCTCGCGCAGCTCCTCGGCCACGTGCTCGGCGTCCGCGCCCAGCGCGCCGGCCAGGACGAGGACCTGCGGGTCGACCACCGTGCACAGCGCTGCGCACGCCAGGGCCAGCAGGTCCAGGCGCTCGCCGGCCGGGGCCGCGGCCAGCCGCTGCTCCAGGTCGCCCTGGTCGGCGTAGTAGGAGCCCAGCGCCCCCGTGCGCGTGAGCAGGTAGCCGACCTCCCCGGCCGAGGAGCGGGCCCCGCGCAGCACCTCGCCGCCGGCGACGACCCCGGCGCCGACGCCCGCGCCGACGACCAGGGCCGCGGCGCTCTCCGCGCCGGCGGCCGCGCCGCGGCTCCACTCGCCGTAGGCGACGGCGTTCGCGTCGTTCTCCACGCGGGTGCGCAGGCCCGTGCGCGCCTGCACGATCTGCCCCAGCGCCACCTCGTGCCAGCCCAGCTCGACGGTGCGGGTGACGGTGCCCCCGGCGCCGCTGACCACCCCCGGCACGCTCAGGCCCACGCCCAGCAGCCGCCGCCCGGAGGCGGCGGCGCGCTCCACGAGGACGTCGACCGTGCGCAGCGTGCCGTCCAGGCGGGCGGTGGGGGCGCTGCCGCCCGGTCCGCCGGCGAGGTCGAAGGGCAGGGACTCCTCGTGGACGGTGGCGCCGTCCAGGTCGCGCAGCTGACCGCGCGCGCCGGCGGCGGTGACCTCCACGGCCGCCACCAGGCGCGACTCGCCGGCGAAGCGCATCAGCGCCGAGGGGCGGCCCCCGGAGGAGCGGTCCAGCCCGGCGCGCGCCACCAGCCCCTCGCGCAGCAGCGCCGAGCACAGCCGCTCGACCGTGGCCGGGCTCAGGCCGGTGGCGCTGACGAGCTGGCGCCGCGACAGCGGCCCGCGCACCTGCAGCGCCTGCAGCACCGCGGTGCGGTTGATCTCGGTGACCGTCCTGGTGGTCGCGGTCCTCGCGGTGGTCACAGCCACCCGGTCCCCCCTCCTGCTCCCCGGTCGCGGGGGCGGGTTCTGCCTCAGTGCGACATGAAACCACGCGGGTCCCCGGAGCGGCAGTCCCGGCCCGGGGGAGTTCCACGACGGGGTTTCCCGCGGCCCTCCTTGCGCCGCAGTGAACACCGGGTGAAGACGATCGGCGGAAAGCGTTGACCGTTACCCATCACGCTGATAGACAACTCCCACTTCGCAGCAGTGGGGCTGCGGCTCGCTGCCACATCGACCCCTGGAGGACGGCCGTGGAACCAGTGACGACGACGAGCGCGACGGACCGCGGCACCCTCACGCGCCGGGCGGTGGTGGGAGCGGGCATCGCCACCGCCGCCACCGCGGCGCTCAGCGCCTGCGGCGGCTCCAGCGGGACCGGCGGGGACGGCCCCGCCACCCTGCGCTTCATCCTCTCCGGCGACACCACCCAGGGCGGCGGCTACGCCGCCATGGCGAAGAAGTACCAGGAGCAGACCGGCGTCGTCGTCGAGATCAACGACGTGCCCTACGACGACCTGGTCACCAAGCTGCGCAACGCGGTGCAGGCCGGCGACCTGCCCGCCCTGGCCCGCGCCAGCAGCGTCGACCCGCTGTGGGTGAGCGCGCTGCAGGACCTCAAGGACGTGGCGACCTCGCGCAACGTGATGCCCTCCCTCCTGGCCGAGGACGAGGACGGCCAGGTCCTGGCGCTGCCCAGCGACCTCACCGCCGTCGGGCTGTTCCTCAACAAGACGCTCTTCGACGCCGCCGGCGTCGCCTTCCCCACCACCGTGGACGACACCTGGTCCTGGGACGAGTTCGTCGCCGACCTGCGCCAGGTGCAGGCCGCCGGCGCCCGGTACGGCCTGGTCGTCGACCCCTCCGCGCACCGGCTGCGCTCGTTCCTCTACGAGTTCGGCAGCCGCGGCGTGGAGGAGAACCCCGACGGCACGTTCACGATGAACGAGCAGACCGCCCCGGCGCTGGAGTACTTCAAGAAGCTGCACGACGACGGGGTGGTGCCCACCTCGGTGTGGCTGTCCGGCGACGACGCCAGCGCCCTGTTCAAGAGCGGGCAGGTCGCCGCCTACTACTCCGGCGTGTGGCAGGTCACCGACTTCACGCAGAACGTCACCGACTTCGAGTGGGTCTCCGCGCCCCTGCCCAAGCAGCCCGTGCAGGCCACCAACCTCGGCACCAACTGGATCGTCGCCTTCGACGGCAGCGGGGTCGAGGAGGAGGCCAAGAAGTTCGTCGACTGGCTCTACACGGCGGAGAACTACGCCGAGCTGTCCACCGTCTCCGGGTTCCTGCCCGCCGTGGAGGACGTGGAGGTGCAGTACGCCGCCCGGCCCGAGGCGTTCGAGCTGTACAACGCCGAGATCGCCGCCTCCGACGACATCTGCGCCCGGCAGGTCACCGACAGCATCAAGAACAGCTACGCCGACCGCGGCATGGAGAACGAGCCGCTCAAGGACGAGGTCGTCAAGTACCTCAACGGCGAGCAGGACGTGGCCACCACGATCCGCCGCATCGAGGAGGCCACGACCCAGGCCCTGTCCGCGTGACCGCCCCGTCCGAGCGGTCCGCCGCCGGCACGGTGCCGCCGCCCGTCGCGGCACCGCTGCCGGCCGGCGCGCCGCGCGCCGGCACGCGGGCGCCGCGCGCGCGCCGGCCGCGCCAGCCGTGGGTGCCGGTCGTCTTCACCGGCGCCACCGTCGTGCTGTTCCTGCTGTTCTTCGTCTGGCCCGGCGCCCTGGGCGTCTTCTACTCCTTCACCGACTACCGCGGCGTCGGCTCCTACGACTTCGTCGGCCTGGAGAACTACTCCGAGCTGCTCGCCGACGAGGACTTCTACTCCTCGCTGGGGCGCACCTTCCTGTACGCGGCGCTGTCGGTGCCACTGCACTACGTCGTGGCCCTGGCCATCGCCGTGCTGCTGGTGAACCGCCACGCCCGCGGCGGCACCGCCGCGAAGTTCGTCTTCTTCGTGCCGTGGCTGGTCTCGCCCATCGTCGCCGGGGTGATCTGGCGCTGGCTGTTCGGCGAGAACTTCGGCTTCGTGAACTTCGTCATCACCTCGCTGGGCGGCGGCGCGGTGCCGTGGTCCTCCGACGGCGACCTCGCCCTCGCGGTGGTCCTGCTGGCCAGCACCTGGGGCGGCTCGGCGTTCAACATGCTGCTGTTCGTCGCCGCCATCAAGAACGTGCCCACCTCCTACTACGAGGCGGCCCAGCTCGACGGCGCCGGCGGCTGGCAGCGCTTCCGGCACATCACCCTGCCGAGCATCGCGCCCACCTCCGTGCTCGTGGTCCTGCTGTCCACCATCGGCTCCATGAAGGAGTTCGCGATGGTGCAGGCCCTCAACGGCGGTGGTCCCGGCACCGAGAACCGGCTCATCGTCCAGTACATCTACCAGACGGGTTTCGAGCGGGCCGAGGTCGGCTACGCCAGTGCCGTGTCCATGGTGCTCATGGTGATCCTCCTGGTGATCGCCCTGCTGCAGCTGTGGGTGGAGAAGAGGAGGAACCGTGACGCCTGAGGCGCCCGCCCGACCCGCGACCGGCCCCGCCCCGCAGCGCTCCCGCGGCACCGCCCGCCGCGGCGCGCTGGCGAGCGTGCTGCCCACCACCGCGCTGTGGCTGTTGGCCCTGGCCTTCGCCTTCCCGCTGCTGTGGTTCCTGCTGAGCTCCTTCAAGCCGGGCGGCGAGCTGTTCACCTACCCGCTCTCGCTGCTGCCGCGCGAGTGGACGGCCGAGGGGTACGGGCGCGCCTGGGCCGGCGTCGACTTCGCCCGCTACGCCGGCAACACCCTGCTCGTGGCCACCATCACCACCGCGCTGACCGTCCTGGTCAGCGCCGCCACCGGGTACGCGCTGGCGAAGTACCGCGCGAAGTGGCTCAGCGTGCTGTTCGTCTGCATCCTCGCCACCACGATGCTGCCCACCGAGGTCATCCTCTCCCCGACGTTCGCCGTCGTGCGCCAGCTCGACCTCTACAACACCCTCGCCGGCATCGTCGTGCCCTCCATCGTCACCGCCACCGGCATCTTCATGTTCCGGCAGTTCTTCCAGACCGTCCCCGACGAGCTGCTGCACGCCGCCCGCATCGACGGCGCGGGGGAGTTCGGCATCTTCTTCCGCATCATGCTGCCGATCAGCAGGCCGATCCTGCTGACGCTGGCGATCTTCTCCTTCCAGTGGCGCTGGAACGACTACATCTGGCCGCTCATCGTCCTCAACGACCCGGAGAAGTACACGATCCAGGTGGCGCTGCGCAGCCTGGTCGGCGCGGAGAACATCGACTGGACGCTGCTGCTGCCCGCCTCGGTGATCTCGATGGTGCCCCTGGCGCTGATCTTCGTGGTGTTCCAGCGCTACGTCATCGGCGCCGACCTCGGCGCGGGCCTGAAGGACTGAACCCCGTGACGACCCCCGCCGCCCCCGCCACCCCCGCCGCCGACGCCGACCCCGCCGTGGACGTCGGGTACCTGCACCTCCTCGTCGCCGGCGCGGACGCCGCCGCCGACGCCCACCTGCGCCGCGGCCCCGGGCAGGTCGCCGCCCTGCCGCACCGCGAGGCGATGCGCGCGGTCAAGGACCTGCTCGCCGTGCGCACCTGCCCGGCCTCGCGCCACGCCGGGTCCGCGCGCGCCCTGGCGGCCACCGCCCCGCTGCTGGAGCACCTGGAGTCCCTGCAGCACCCCGACGGCCTCTTCGACGGCGACAACCTCGCCTCCCCGCCCGACAGCAGCTTCACCGTCACCGACGCGTGCCTGGCCCTGCGCCTGGTCGCCCGCTCCGGCGACCCGGAGCTGGAGGACCTGGCGCAGCGGCTGCGCGGCACCGCCCGGCGCGCCGCCCCCGCGCTGCTGACCGGCGGGGTGCACACCCCGAACCACCGCTGGGAGCTGGCCGCCGCCCTGGCGCACCTGCACGAGCTGCTGGGCGAACCCGCGCTGCTCGAGCGCGCCCGCCAGTGGCTGGCCGAGGGCGTGGACGCCGACGCCGACGGGCAGTACTCCGAGCGCAGCGCGAACTACGCCGCCCACGTCACCAACCCCGCCCTGCTGACCCTGGCCCGCGCCGCCGGCCGCCCCGACCTGCTCGACGTGGTGCGCGCCAACCTGCGCACCACCGCCGCCCTGACCGACGCCGCGGGGGAGGTGGAGACGGTCCACTCCCGCCGCCAGGACCAGCGCGAGCGCTTCGACGCCGGCGCGTTCCTGTCGCAGTGGCGCCTCTTCGCCGTCCTGGACGCCGACCCGCTGCTGGTGGCCGCCGTGCGCGCCGCGCTGCGCCGGCCCGTGCCCGCGCCCGAGCACCACCTCGCCGAGCTGCTCCTGGACGAGCGCCTGGCCCGCCCGCTGCCCGACGCGCCCGCCCCGCCCGCGGAGTCCCGCACCGCCCTGCCCGTCAGCGGCCTCGTGCGCACCGTCACCGGCGGCAGCACCGTGACGGTGTTCGGCGGCGGCGACCACCACCGCTTCCCCGTCGTCGCCTCCGGCCTGGCCCACAGCTCCACGTTCCTGCGGCTGCGCCACGGCCGCGCCGTCCTGGACGCCGTGCGCCTGTCCCCGCACTTCTTCGGCACCGGCCCCTTCCGCGCCGACGGCCTGCGCGAGGACGGCGACGCGCTGGTGCTGCGCGAGTCCCGCACCGCCCGCTACTACCAGCCGCTGCCGCCGCAGCGCCGCTCGCCCGCCGGGGAGTACCGCCTGGAGCACGAGGGGCGCTTCCACGCCGCGATGAGCTTCTCGCAGCGCCCCGCCGACGAGCTGCACCTGGGCACCGAGGTGCGGGTGCGCACCACCCGCACCGGCGACGGCACCCTCACCGAGGTCGACGCCGCCTTCACCGGCACGCCCACCTCCTGGGTGCTGGCCCTGACGTTCCGCGACGGCGGGCGGTTCAGCGGCGTGCAGCCGGGCCCCGGCGGGACCCTGCTGCTGGCCGAGGGCACCGGCGCGTACCGCGTCGGCGACGACGAGGTGGAGTTCGGGCCCGGCCACGGCGCCGGGCCGGACCGCCCCGCCCGCTTCGACCCCGGCGAGCAGGTCGCCTACCCCGGCGGCGCCGACGACGTGCCCGGGCGCACCGTGCTGATCACCGGCCGCACCACCGCGCCGCTGCGGCTGCTGCTGCGCGCGCGCACCCTGCCCGGCGCGGGGGAGGGGCGCTCGTGAGCAGCCTCGTGGAGCGCTGCGCCCGCGAGCAGCCCGCCACGCTGCGCCGGGCGCTGCGCGAGCTGCCCCGCACCGCCGCCGGCCTCGCCGCCCGCGTCGCCGCCGACGTCGCCGGCCGCGGCGGGGCGGTGCGCTCGGTGACGCTGCTCGGCGCCGGCAGCTCCCTGAACGCCGCCCTGACCGCCGTGGACGCGTTCCGCGCCGCCACCGGCGCGCCCACGGCCGTGCACGAGTCCGTCGCGCTCGGCCGCGGCCCGGCCGCCCCCGAGCCCGGGCCCGGCGACCTGCTCGTCGCCGTCTCGCAGAGCGGGGCCAGCACCGCCACCGTGGCCGCCGCCGCACGGGCCGCGGCGGCCGGCGCCACCGCCGTCCTCGTCACCGCCGGGCCCGCCCCGGCCGGGGTGCTGCGCCTGGACGTGGCGTGCGGGCCGGAGGACGTCGGCGCCAAGACCAAGGGGTACGCGCACACCGTCCTGGCGCTGGCCGCCCTCGCCGCCGCGCTCGGCGGGCAGGGCCTGCCGCCCGGTTCGGGCGCGCTGCCCGGGGCCGTCGCCGCGCTGCTCGCCGACGACGGCGCCGTGCGCGCCACCGCCGCGGCCGCGGCCGCCGGCGCCCCGCTGGTGCTGCTGTCCTCCGGCCCCGACCTGGGCACCGTGCGCGAGGGGGCGCTGAAGTTCTCCGAGATCACCCGGCTGCCGGCGCGGTGGTCGTCGGGGGAGGAGTTCCTGCACGGCGAGCACCGCACCCTGACGCCCGCCACCCGCCTCGTCGTGGTCTCCGGGCCCACCGCCGACGCCGCCCGCGACCGCGACCTGGTGCGGGTGCTGCGCCGCGCCGCCGGGCACGTCCTGCTCGTCACCGGCGAGCGCCGGGCCGGCGACCACCCCGGCGGCACGCTCGTCGTGCCCGGCGACCTGCCCGCCGGGGTGTTCCCGGTCGCCGCCGTGGTGCCGCTGCAGCTGCTCGCCCTGCGCGCGGCCGCCGCGCGCGGCGTCGACCCCGACGAGGCCGTGCTCGCCGACCTCGTGCGCGAGTTCGGCACCAAGGCCGCCGCGGCCGGCTGAGGGCCCCGCCGCCGGCCGAGGGGCCCCGCCGGCCCTCAGCCGGCGTCGACCGGGTCGGCCGCCCGCGCCGGCTCCGCGCCGCGCGAGCGCGACGGCGCCCGGGCCGCGGCCACCACCGCCGCCGCCACGACCACCCCCACCGCCGCGGGCAGGCTGCGGTAGGTGAAGAACGCGTGGATCTGGGAGTGGTTGCTCAGCACGCAGTACCAGGCGGGCACCACCAGCGCCGGCGCCGCCAGCACCGCCGCCGCGGCCGGGCCCGCCGCGCCGTGCCGGTGCACCGCCAGCACCAGGTGCACCGCGACGAGCGCGCCCGCGGCCACCAGCACCGGCAGCGCCGTCGCCGAGCCGTCCACCCACGCCGACCAGTTGCGCACCAGGCCCGCGCCGAACTCCTGCGAGACGTCGCCGCCGTCCAGGCGGAACCGGCTGACCTCGCCGATCGCGGAGAACACCCCCGGCCCGTGCACGAGGGCGGCGACCACCCAGCGCGAGACCCAGGTGACCCCGAACGCCACCGGCCAGGCCACCCCGGCCGCCAGCACCGTGCGCAGCGTGGCCACCAGCGAACCCCGCCGCCGGTGCGCCACCAGGCCGGCCGCCGCCGCGCACAGCGCCCAGCTCATCGGCGGGACCGTCAGCAGGTCCACGTAGCAGAACAGCGCCGCCGCCCCGCCCGCGCCCAGCGCCGCCCCGCGCCAGCCGCCGCGCGCGGCGAGCGCGGTCAGCGCCACGCCCGCCGCCGCCCCCGCCAGGGCGATGCCGTGGCTGAGCGCGGTGGACGGCATCGCCAGCGCGTTCGTCGAGGCCGCCACCGGCAGCAGCAGCGCGAAGGCCGCCGCCCGCCCCGCCCGGCGCGCCAGGGCCAGGAACGCCGCCAGCGCCGCCAGCGCGAACAGGCCCGTGACCACCATCCGCAGCCCGGGCACGTCCGTCAGCGCCAGCACCGGGCGGGTGAGCACCGAGTACCCGCTCCAGTAGCGGAAGTACGTCGCCGGCGGCACCACCGACGCCCCGGCCGCCAGCGCCTCGACCTGCGCCGCGCCGTCCTCGCACGAGGCCAGCCGCGGCCCGCCGGTGGCGCGGAACCAGGCGCTGCGCGGGTCGTCGGCGGAGCTGACGCCGTAGCCGAGCACCACGCACTCGGTGAACCGGTCCGCGGTGCCGCCCACCCCGTCCGGGGCGTAGGGGGCGCCGTAGTCGCCGGTGCGCACCGCCTGCGCCAGGTGCCGCACGATCGGCCCGTTGGGCACCGCCTGCGCCGCGACCAGCAGCCCCAGCAGCACCGCCTGCACCAGCAGCAGGCCGACCGCGGCCCGCGCGGCGAAGCGCAGCACCGCCCTCACCGGCGGCGCCCCGGCGCCCGGTCCGCGTCCCGGTCCGCCCCCGCGCCGGGGCCGGAGCGCAGGTCCAGCTCGTGCGGGGCCGGGTACTGCAGGTACACCAGGCGCGAGGCCTCGTCGGAGGCGCGGTGCACCGCGTCCAGCACCACCCCCACCGCCGCGACGAGCACCGCGATCATCATCAGCGCCGAGGCCAGGATCGCCGTGGGGAACTTCGGCACCAGGCCGGTGCGCAGGAACTCCACGACCACCGGCAGCCCCAGCGCCAGCGAGAGCACCGCGACGAGCGCGCCCAGCAGCGCGTGCACCAGCAGCGGCCGCTCCAGGTGCGCCAGGCGCAGGATCCAGCGCAGGATCGCGAACCCGTCGCGGTAGGTGCGCAGCTTGCTCGCCGAGCCCTCCGGGCGGTCCCGGAAGCCCACCGGCACCTCGCGCTGGGGCACGCGCAGGTTCACCGCGTGCACGGTCAGCTCCGTCTCCACCTCGAAGCCGCGCGAGATCGCCGGGAACGACTTCACGAACCGCCGCGACATCACCCGGTAGCCGCTGAGCATGTCCGTCACCGGCGTGCCGAACACGCGCGAGACCACCGAGTTCAGCGCCCGGTTGCCGGCGGCGTGCCCGCGCCGGTACGCGGTGAGGGTGTCCGGGCGCCGGGTGCCCACCACGTGGTCCAGGCCCTCGGCGACCAGCAGGCGCACCAGGTCCCCGGCGGCGGAGGCGTCGTAGGTGTCGTCGCCGTCGATCAGGACGTAGGTGTCGGCGTCCACGTCGGCGAAGGCGCGGCGGATCACGTTGCCCTTGCCCGGGCGCGGCTCGAAGCGCACCACCGCGCCGTGCCGGGCGGCGACCTCCGCGGTGCGGTCGGTGCTGCCGTTGTCGTAGACGTAGACCACCGCGTGCGGCAGCGCCGCGCGCAGGCCGTCCACCACCGCGCCGACGGCCGCCTCCTCGTCGAGGCAGGGCACGACCACCGCGACCCGGCCGCCCGGTCCGCCGACCGGTCCGCCGCCGACCACGTCCCGTTCGACCTGCATGCGGGCGAGCCTAGGGCGTGCGCCCCGCCGCACCGTGCACCCTCGCTCACCCGGCGTCGCCACCGCGGGCGGTGCCGCGCCGGGCGACGCGGCCGCGGGCGGGGCGGGTCAGCCGCAGCCGGGGTCGCCCTCGGGCTCGACCAGCGCCAGCGCCGCCGCCGCGGCCGCGTCGCCCGGCGCCGCCCCGGCCGCGCCCGGGCGGGCCAGGCCCTGGCGCACCAGCTCCGCCTGCACCTGCAGCCCGTCGCCGGTGCGGTACCAGCCCGAGCCGGTGACCTCCACGGCCGTGCCCAGCGGCAGCAGGTCCAGCAGCGCCGCCGCGTACGCGTCGCGGCAGCCCGGCGCCGGCCGCACCCCGGCGAGCGGCACCGGTCGCGGCGCACCGGCGCCGCCGGCGACGACGGGCACCGGGCCGGCCGCCCACGCCACCACGCTGGACGCCGCGGCCGGGGAGGCGGTGGGGGAGGAGGTGGGCGAGGAGGTGGAGGGGGTGGCGGTGCCCGCCACGTCGCTCAGCCCGGGCGCCGCCGGCGCCGGGCCCGAGCCGCGCGCCGCCTCGGCCAGCTCCGCGCGCACCACCAGCGGGTTCGGCGGCGCGGCGCCCTCGTGCCGCACCGCCAGGCCGACGGCGAGCCCGCCCAGCACCAGCACCGCGCCCAGCGCCGCCAGCGCCCGCCGGGAGGCGGGCGGGGGCGCGCCGGCCGCCGCGCCGCCCGCCGGCGCCTCGCGGTGCTCCGGCGCGCGCTGCGGCCACGGGTCCGCGAAGCGCACCAGCTCGCCGGGGCCGGCCAGGTCCACCCGAAGCGCCCGGCCGCGCGCGGTGTAGCGCACGTCCACGGCCGCCGCGCGGTGCGGGGCGGCCGGGTCCCGGTGCACCGCGGCCACCACGGCCTTGGCCCCGGTGTGCAGCGGGCTCCCGGTGCCGCGGACCTTCACGGCGTCCCCGGGGCGCAGGTCGTCGGCGTCGGGTGCGTGCACGCCCCCCCATCGGCGCGCCCGGGCCGCTCCTGACCCGCGGGCCGGCCCCGCCGACCCCGCCGCCGATCCCGCCGCCGACCCGGAGGGTGACCCCGCCGGTGACCCTCTGGGTGGACGGCACCGCCGGTGGCCCGCCTAGGGTGGTGGTGGGCGGTCGAGCGTGCGGCCCCCGCGATCGAGGAGGTCCCGTTGGGGGTGGAGTCCGCGACGACGTCCGACGGGACGCCGTCGGTGCCGACGACCCCGGGCGCCGGGTCCGCCACCGACCTGTCCGTGGTGGCGGGCGGGGCGCCGGCCGCCGTGCTGCTGGTCGACCTGACCTCGCGCGCCGTCGTGCACGCCAACCCCGTCGCCGAGCAGCTCGCCCCCGGCGTGCGGCTGCCCGTCGGCCTGGACGACTGGTCCGACGCCGCGGACCTGCGCGACCTCGACGGCGCGGAGCTGTCCAGCACGGAGCACCCGCTGTCCCGGGTGGCGCGCTCGCTGCCCGTGGCCGGGCAGGCCGTCTCCGCCGCCCGCGTCAGCGAGCTGGGCCACCGCCGCGACCCGCTGTGGGTGGTGGCGCTGCCGATGCTCGGCGCGCCCGTGCTCGCCGACCACGCCCTGGTGGTCTTCCTGCCGCTGAGCCGGCGCGAGGCCGCCCGCGCCGCCGCCGACGCCGCCCAGGCGCAGGCGCAGGTGCGCGACCGGGCGGTGCTGGCCACCGGCATGTCGTTCACCGTGGCCGACGCCCGCGGTGAGGACCTGCCGCTGGTGTGGGTGAACCCCGCGTTCACCGCGATGACCGGCTACTCCCTGGAGGAGGTCGTCGGGCGCAACTGCCGCTTCCTGCAGGGCCCGGGCACCGACCGCGACGCGGTGCGCGCCATGCGCCGCGCCCTGGACGCCGGGGAGGAGGTCGCCACCACCCTGCTGAACCACCGCAAGGACGGCACGGCGTTCTGGAACCAGCTCCTGCTCAGCCCCGTGCACGGCCCCGACGGCGAGCTGACCCACTACGTGGGCATCCAGACCGACGTCACCGCCCGCGTGGACGCCGACGACGAGCGCGACCGGGCCCTGAGCGCCGAGCGCCGCGCCCGCGAGGACGCCGAGGCCGCCCACCGCGACGCCGAGTCCTCGCGCGCGCGCCTGGAGCTGCTGGCGGAGGCCACCAGCCGCCTGGCCGTCACCCTCGACGTCGCCGAGTGCCGCCAGCGGCTGCTGGACCTCGTCGTGCCCGGGCTGGCCGACTGGGCGCTGCTGGTCTCCACCGACGAGCAGGGCGGGGTGCACGACGTCGCCCCGCGCCACCGCGACCCCTCGCGCAGCGGCGAGCTGCACCGCTACGTCGACCGCTGGATCGCCTCCATCGCACCCGGCCCGCTGCTGCAGACCCTGCTCGGCGGCGAGCACGCGCGCCTGATCGCGGACTACGACTCCGAGCAGCGCCGGTGCGAGCGCGAGAGCTGGGTCGCCGACGCCTCGCTGCTCGAGCTCAGCGACGCCCTGGGGGCGGCGTCGGTGCTGATGGTGACGCTGCCCGGGCGCCGGCACAGCGCGGACCTGCTGGCGCTGGTGCGCGCCCCCGGCAGCCCGCGGCACACCCCCGACGACCTGCACGTGGCCGTGGACCTGGGCCGGCGCGCCGGGCTGATCCTGGACAACGCCCGCCTGTACGAGGAGCAGCACCGCATCGCCGCCACCCTGCAGAACAGCCTGCTGCCGCAGCTGCCCGCGGTGCCGGGGGCGCGCGCGGCCGCGCGGTACCGGGCCAGCGAGTCCGGCGCGCGCGTGGGCGGCGACTTCTACGAGCTCATCGACCTGCCCGGCGACGGCCTCGGCCTGGCCGTCGGCGACGTCGTCGGCCACGACGTCATGGCCGCCGCCGCGATGGGCCACCTGCGCGGCCTGCTGCGCGCCAGCGCCTGGGACACCACCGGGCCGGCGCCCTCGCTGGTGCTGGACCGCGTCGACCAGCTCCTGGACGGGCTGGGCATGACGACCATGGCCACGCTGGCGTACGCGCGGGCCACCGCCGCCGAGGACGGCTCCTGGCTGCTGGAGCACGCCACCGCCGGCCACCCGCCGCTGCTGGTGCGCGGTCCCGACGGGCGCGTGGAGGTCCTCGACGACGTCCACGGCCTGATGCTGGGCGTGCAGCCCTCCGTGCGCACCGGCGGCAGCCGGCGCCTGGAGCCCGGCTCGACGGTCCTGGCCTACACCGACGGCCTCGTCGAGCGCCGCGGCGAGGAGCTCAGCGTGGGCCTGGCGCGCCTGGCGCGCACCCTCGCCGACGCGCCCGAGGACGTCGAGGAGCTGTGCGAGCACCTGCTGGCCCGCCTCGGCGACACCGACGACGACGTGGCCTTCGTCGCGCTGCGCCTGGGCGGCTGATCCGGCAGGATCGGGAACCAACGGCGTCGCGGGCGTGTTCCACTGTTCGAGGGCGCCGCACGCAGACGCGGCCGCCCTCAGCTGTGACACCCAGCCCGGGCGCACCGCACCGCTTTCCACCAGGCGCGGCCCGCACCACGGTCATCGCGCCCGAGAGGACGTCAGTGACCACCACCACCGCGTCGACCGGGACCACCGGTCCCCGCCGGAGCAGCACCCCCTACGGCAAGCTCACCGCCCTGGTCCAGGAGGCGGGCCTGATGCGCCGCCGCCGCGGCACCTACTGGACGCGCATCGCCGCCACCACCGCCGCCTTCGCGGCCGTGGCCGCCGGCACCGTCCTGCTGCGCGACTCCTGGCTGGTCCTGCTGCCCGCTGCGGCGCTCGCGGTCGTGATCACGCAGTTCGCCTTCCTGGGCCACGACGCCGCCCACCGGCAGATCTTCGCCACGCACCGGCACAACGAGACCGCCTCGCACGTCTTCGCCGCCTTCGTCGCGGGCCTGAGCTACGGCTGGTGGATGGGCAAGCACACCCGCCACCACCAGGCGCCCAACCACCGCGGCATCGACGGCGACATCGAGTCGGGCGTGGTGTCCTTCCACGAGGAGGCCGCCGCCAGCCGGCGCGGGTTCCTGCGCTGGTTCACCCGCCACCAGGGCCTGTTCTTCGTGCCGCTGCTGGCCTTCGAGGGCTTCGTGCTGCACATCGAGAGCACCCGCTCGCTGCTGACCGGCAAGCGCAGCAAGCGCCGCACGGTGGACGCCTCGCTGATCGTGGCGCACTGGGCGGTCTACGCGTCCTCCGCGGTGCTGCTGATGGGGCCGTGGAAGGCGCTGGCGTTCTTCGGCGTGCACATGGCCGCGTTCGGCTTCTGCATGGGCGGGGCCTTCGCCCCCAACCACGTGGGCATGCCGATCGTCCCGCGCGAGAAGAAGGTGGACTACATCCGCCGGCAGGTGCTGACCTCGCGCAACGTCTCCGGCGGCTGGTTCGTCGACCTGGTCATGGGCGGGCTGAACTTCCAGGTGGAGCACCACCTCTTCCCGAGCATGCCGCGCCCGAACCTGCGCAAGGCGCAGCCCTTCGTGCGCCAGTTCTGCGCCGAGCACGAGATCCCCTACACGGAGACGACCTTCCTGGGCGCCTACCGGTCGATCATCGTCTACCTCAACGAGGTCGGCCTGGCCGCCCGCAACAGCTTCAGCTGCCCCCTGGTCTCCCAGCTGCGCAGCTGACGACTCGCACCCCTGCCGGGCCCGTGCTACGGTCGAGGAAGTCGCTGTTCTCGATGTGCTGACAACACCCGGGGATTTCAACTCGAGGGTCTTCAGCTTTCCGAACGGTCAGCCCCTCCGCGACGAGCTCCTGACGGAGCGCAACACCCCCAGGAGGCCAACCATGGCTCAGGGCACCGTGAAGTGGTTCAACGGCGAGAAGGGCTACGGCTTCATCGCCCCCGAGGACGGCTCGGCCGACGTGTTCGTGCACTTCAGCGAGATCCAGGGCAGCGGCTACCGCAGCCTCGAGGAGAACGACCGCGTCGAGTACTCCGTGACGCAGGGCGCCAAGGGCCCCCAGGCGAGCGGCGTCACCCGCCTCTGATCGTCCCGACCACGGCCCCCGCACCCACCAGGGTGCGGGGGCCGTGGTGCGTCCGGGGCCGGGGGCCGCTGCGCCGGGCGGGTGAGCCGCACCCCGGACCGCCCCCGGACGCTGCAGCCGCCCGCCCCGGCTGTCGAGAACCACGGGGTGAGCAGCACCACCGCGCCCCCGGACCGCCGCCCGCGGGCCGCGCGCCGCGCGCTGGACGACCTGCTCACCCCGCTGGCCGACGGCCCGGCGGAGGCGGCGTTCTGGCAGCGGCACACCCGCACCGGCGTCGTCCTGACCCTCGTGTGCGTGGTCCTGGTGCTGCTGCGCGCCTGGACGGGCCAGCCGCACCCGCACCGCGCCGGCCTGAGCGCCGTGGCGCTGGTCATGGCCGCCGGCGTGGGCCCCCTGCTGCTGGTGCCCGCCGGCCGGCTGGCCGGCTCGCGCGCGGGCCGGTCCTTCTTCGTCACCTGGAACCTCGTCTCCCTGGCCGCCGTGGAGCTGTGCGTCGTCCTCGACGGCGCGGCCCACGCCTCCGGGGACAGCCCGCTGCGGCTGCTGCACCTCCTGTCGGTGGTCTTCCTCGCGGCGGCCTACCCGCCGGTGTCGGTGGGCGCCCTGGGCGTGCTGGCGCTGTGCCTGGACACCGCCACCGCCCTGCTGCTGGGCGTGCCGACCGAGCGGGTCGTCATCACCCAGGGCGTGCTCGCCACCACCGTCCTGGTGGCCACCTGGTCCGCGGCCGCGCGCCACGAGCTGCGCGACCAGCAGCGCGCCACGGCCCGCCGGCTGGAGGTCCTGGCCGACACCGACCCCCTCACCGGGTGCCTGAACCGCCGCGCGTTCCTGCGCCGCCTGCGCCAGTCCCCGCCCCGCCCCGAGCCCTCGCCCTGCCTGCACCTGGTGGACCTCGACGGCTTCAAGGCCGTCAACGACACCGCCGGGCACGCCGCCGGCGACGAGCTGCTGGTGCGCGTGGCCGAGGCGCTGCAGCGCGCCGCCGGCGCCGGCGGCACCGTCGCCCGCCTGGGCGGCGACGAGTTCGCCGTCTTCCACGGCGCGGAGGACCCGGGCGCGCTGGCGGAGTCCGTGCGCGCGCAGGTCGCCGCCGCCGGCGCCGCGCACGGCGTCACCGCCAGCGTGGGCTCCACGCCCCTGCGCGCCGGGGAGGACCCCGTGGACGCGCTGCGCCGCGCCGACGTGGCCATGTACGCCGCCAAGGAGCGCGGCGGGGACTCCGTCGTCGGGGAGGGCGTCGGGGAGGGCGTCGGGGAGGGCGTCGGGGAGGGCGCCGGGGAGGGCGCGGACGCGCCGGCCGGCCCGCCGCGGTCCCGGTGCGCGGTGCGGCGGGCCCGCCGCGAGCGGGACGCGCGCCCGGCGGGGAGCGCCCCGTGAGCGCCGCCGCCCGCGAGCGGGTCCTCGCCGCGCTGCTGGCCGCGGGGGCGCTGACCGCCACCGCCCTGTCCCTGGTGCCCGGCGCCGCCGCCGCCGCCTCCGCCGTGCAGGCCGCCCTGTGGGTGGCGGTGGTCGCCGCGCTCGCCGCCCGCGCCGCGCGCGGGACGGGGCGGGCCCCCTGGGCCTGGTTCGCCGCGGGCCTGGCGCTGCTCGTGGCCGGGCGCCTGGCGCTGCTCGCCTCCGCCGGCAGTGCCCTCGTGGGCCCCGACGTGCTGGACCGGCACGGCTGGCTGCTGCTCGCCACCCTCACCGGCTACGCCCCCTTCTGGGCCGGGCAGGTGGCGCTGCTGAAGCAGCGGGTGCGCGGGGCGCGCGACTCCTGGCTGGACGGCCTGCTCGCCGCCACGCTGCTCGCGGCCGTGTGCGCGGCGGTGTTCCTGGAGCCCCTGCAGCGCACCACCGGCATGGGCCCGGCCGCCGTCTCCGCCGCCGTCGGGCGCCCCGCGCTGGACGTGCTGCTGCTGGTGCTCGCGCTGGCCACGTGGGCGCTGGCGGGCCCGCGCTCCGACCGCCGCCTGCCGCTGGCCGCCGCGGCGTTCGCGCTGATCACCCTGGCCGACCTCACCGACCTGGCGCGCCTGGCCGGGCTGGCCGGCGCCGTCGCGGCCGTCTCGCCGGTGTCCGCGGCGGTGGACCTGGGCCGGCTGGCCGCGGCGGCGCTGCTGCTGCTGGCCTCGCGCCGGCCCGCGGGCGCGGGGGAGCCGCGCACGTCCCCGGCGGGGGCCGTGATGCTGGCGCCGGTGCTGGTGCTCGTGGGCAGCCTGGCGCTGCTCGCCGTGGACCAGCGCCACCCGCTGCCGGGCGCGGCCGTCGCGCTGGCCCTCGCGGCCGCCGGCGGCGTCACGGTCAAGGTCGTCGTGGCCTTCCTGGACCAGGTGCGGCTGGCCGACAGCCACCGCCAGGCCGTCACCGACGACCTGACGGGCCTGGCCAACCGGCGGGCGCTGTTCCACCGCCTGGAGCAGGCCGGCGCCGGCGGCCACGGCGTCGGGCTGCTGCTCGTGGACCTCGACCGCTTCAAGGACGTCAACGACACCCTGGGCCACCACCGCGGCGACGAGCTGCTGCGCGCGGTCGCCGCGCGGCTGGGCGCCCGCCTGCCCGGCGGGGTGCTGCTGACGCGCCTGGGCGGCGACGAGTTCGCGCTCGTGGTGCCCGGTGCCGGCACGGCGGGCGCGCGGGCCCTGGCCGACGGCCTGATCGCCGCCCTCGCCGAGCCCTTCGAGGTGGGCGGCACCGCCGTGCACGTCGGCGCCAGCATCGGCGTGACCGCCTCCGCCGCCGCCCCCGCCGCCCTCGACGACGCCCTGGAGCTGCTGCGGCAGGCCGACACGGCCATGTACGTCGCCAAGCGCGCCGGCGGCGGCGTGGCCGTCTACGACGAGGAGGTGGACCGCGGCGCGCGCGAGCGGCTGCAGCTGCTGGAGGAGCTGCGCACCGCCCTGGCGGAGGGCCAGCTCGTGGCGCACTACCAGCCGCAGGTGGACGTGCGCTCCGGCCGGGTCGTGGGGATGGAGGCGCTGGTGCGCTGGCAGCACCCCGAGCGCGGCACGCTGCCGCCGGCGGCCTTCCTGGACCTGGCCGAGGAGCGCGGGCTGACGGGGCGCCTCACCGAGGTGGTGCTGCGCCGGGCCGTGGCGGAGGCGGTGCGCTGGCGCGAGGCCGGCCACCCGCTGCGCATCGCGGTGAACGTGGCCACCAGCTGCCTGCTGAACCGGTCGCTGCCGGTGCTGGTGCGCGAGGTGCTGCACGAGGCGGGCCTGGAGCCGTCCGCGCTGGTCGTCGAGATCACCGAGACCACGCTCATGCAGGACCCCGAGCGCAGCCGCCGCACCGTGGCCGAGCTGCTCGCGGTGGGCGCCGCCGTGAGCATCGACGACTACGGCACCGGCTACTCCAGCCTGGCGTACCTGCGCGACCTGCCCGCCGTGGAGCTGAAGCTGGACCGCACGTTCACCGCGCGGGTCACCGCCGACGAGCGCTCCGCCGCGATCGTCGCCGGCACCGCGGACCTGGCCCACAGCCTGGGGATGCGGCTGCTGGCCGAGGGCGTGGAGGACGCGGCCACGCTGCACCGCCTGGCCCAGCTCGGGGTGGACGAGACGCAGGGCTACCACCACTGCCGGCCGGTGCCGGCCGAGGAGGTGCTCGGCTGGCTGGAGCGCTTCGAGGCGCGCCCGGCCGCGGCGCTGCTGGCCCCGCGGCCCTAGCCGGGGCTGGGGCGTCGGGGCCCTGGCCGGGCCGGGGCGCGTCAGTCGAGGCGGTGCACCCGTACTCGCCGCGCCACGGCCTCCACCGCGTCGGCGTGCCCGGTGCCGTAGCCCTGCCGGGTCACGTTGACCGCGCCCGCGGCCGCGGCGGTGCGCACCGCCTCCAGCACCTCCGCGCCCTGCGCCAGCCGCGCCGCGACCGCCCCGCTCATCGAGTCGCCCGCGCCGCGGAACTGCACCGCCGTGAAGCTCGGCACCTCCAGGCGGTGCGCGCCCTCGCCGGTGAGCACCAGCGGCGGCTGCGCCGCCCGCGTGACCAGGACGTCCACCGCGCCGGCGTCGCGCAGCCGGCGGGCGCGCGCGAGCAGTTCCCCGACGTCGTCGGCGTCGGCCTCCCCGTCGCCGGGCAGCTCGTCGTGGGCGACCTTCAGCAGGTCCACCCCGCCCTCCAGGGCCTGCCGCAGCGCCTCGCCGGACAGGTCCGCCACGACCTTCGCGCCCTGCGCGCGCGCGTCGGCGGCCAGGCGCCGGAAGACGTCCGCGGGCAGCACCCGCTCGTGCTCGGGGCCGGTGAGGACGAGGACCCCGCTGTCCAGCGCCGAGGTGATCGCCGCGGTGAACAGGTCGTCGACCTCGTGGCGGCTCAGCGTCGCGGTGGACTCCGCCACCCGGTCGGCCTTCTCCGCGTCCTGCTCGTCCTCGAAGCCGCGGTGGTCCAGCACCACCACGGCCGTGGAGGAGCCGGTGCCCACCGCCCGGGTCGCGATGCCCTCGGCGGCCAGCAGCGCCACCGTGGCGGTGCCGGACTCCCCGCCCACCGGCAGGCACAGGCGCACGTCCGCGCCCAGGCGCGCGGCCATGCGCGCCACCCACACGCCCTGCCCGCCCGGGTGCAGGTGGATCTCCACCTCCCCGCTCGTCGTGGGTTCCACCAGCACCCGCAGGGCCGGGGAGGGAGCGAAGACCGTCACGCTCTGGCTCACGAGGGCGAACGTACGGTCCGCGCGCCGCCCCCGCCCGCCGGCGCCGCGGGGCCGGGCGGGTGGTGCGCGCCCCGCAGCGCTCAAGGCCGCGGCCCGCACCGCCGAGGACCCCACGGGAGCGGGCCCCTGCCGGGCGCCGCCCGGACCCGGGAGGACCCCATGGACATCGAGAACGCGGCGGGCGAGAGCACCGCCGAGGCCCCCGTGCGCGGCGCGCAGACCGTCGCCCCCGTCCAGGCGTCCGCGCTGCGCTTCGCCGCCTCGATCCTCGGCGAGGGCGGCTACACGCCCGAGGCGCAGCTCAACGGCACCCTGTCGGCGCCCTCGCGGGTGGCCGAGCCGGTCGCGCAGCCGGTCGCGCAGCCCGTCGCGCAGCCCGTCGCCGAGCCCGTCGCGCCGCCGGTGGCCGCGCCCGTGGCCGCACCGGTCGCGCCGCCGGTGGCCGAGCCGGGCGCGCCGGTGGAGCGCAAGGGGTGGTTCGGCCGGCTGCTCGACAAGCTGCTCGGCCGCGGCCGCGGCTGAGGCGCCGCGGGCCGCTCAGCCGCCCGCGAGCGCGTAGGCGGCGTGCGCCGGCCGCGGTGCCGGCACGCTCCAGCGCGGCGCGCGGCGCCCGCTGCTGAACACCCCGTGCAGCAGCAGGCGGTCGCGGCCCACGGCGGGGGAGCGGCGGTGCATGCCGCGCGGGTCGGCGAACACCACGGTGCCCGCCGGGCCGCCCAGCGCCTCGAACGTGCCGGGGGGCGCACCTCCGCCGCGGCGGTCCAGGTGGCTGCCGCGCACGTAGTGCAGCGGCCCGTCGCCGTCGCGCTCGTCGTCCAGGTGCACCCAGACCTCCAGGTCGGGCCGGCGCCCGCCCGGGCCGCGCTGCCAGCGGCGCGGCGGGGCCGGGGCGGGGGCGGCGACCTCCAGCCAGGCGGCGGCGCGCACGCTGCGCACGGCCCGCTCGCAGTACGCCTGCGCGACGCACCCCAGGACGGGGTCCTCCAGCAGCCGGCGGCAGGCGCCGGCGGGCACGTCCTCGCCCAGCAGCGCCACGCGCTCGTCCTCGGCCGGGCGGTCCCACGGCCCGGCGGGCCCGGCCGGCGCGGCCGCCCGGCACCGCTGCTCGGCCACCGCCGGGGCGCGGCGCTCGACGAGCGCGCGGGCGCAGTCCAGGACCTCGGCGAGGACGCCGGCGTCGCCGGTCAGGGCCGCCACGCTCGTGCGGGCGATGCCGTCGCTGCGCAGCTCGGCCACGACGCGCCCCGCCTCGGGCAGCACGACCGTCCGCTCGCGCGCCCACCGGCGCGGGCGGCGACCCCTGCGCTCGCCCTCGTCCGCTGACGTCTTCACACCCGACCTCCTCACGGTGATCGACCGACCTTACCGTGCCTTTCCGTAATGTCTTGGTGACGCACCGCAGCCATGTCGGGCCGGCGAACGGTTCGCCGTGTGCACCACCACCCGGCGGGGTACAGCACCGGCGTGGCCGACGAGACGCGCGGGACCGTGCTGCTGGCGCTGAGCGCCAACCTCGGGGTGGGGCTGGCCAAGGCCGTGGGCGGGGCCGTCACCGGCTCCAGCGCGCTGCTGGCCGAGGCGGCGCACTCCGTGGCCGACACCCTCAACGAGGTCTTCCTGCTGCTCTCCCTGCGGCGCGCCGAGCGGCCCGCCGACCGCACCCACCCCTTCGGGTACGGCGGAGAGCGCTTCTTCTGGTCGCTGCTGGCCGCGGTGGGGATCTTCGTCTCCGGCGCCGTCTTCTCCGTCGCCGAGGGCGTCAGCTCCCTGACCGGCGAGCCGGAGGAGACAAGCGACCGGCACTTCCTGGTGATCTACCTCATCCTCGGCTTCTCGCTGGTGCTCGAGGGCGCCTCCCTCACCAAGGCGCTGCGGCAGGTCGCGCGCGAGGCCGGCGCCGCGCGCCGGCGCCCGCTCACCTACGTGCTGCGCAGCCCCGACCCCACCGTCAAGACCGTCGCCAGCGAGGACACCGTCGCCGTGCTCGGCGTCCTCGTCGCCCTGGCCGGCACCGTCCTGCACCAGGTCACCGGCTCCGGCGTCTACGACGCCGCCAGCTCCATCGCCATCGGCCTGCTGCTGGCGCTCGTGGCGTTCCTGCTCGGGCGCGACACCGCCGAGCTGCTCATCGGCGAGGCCGCCGACCCCGCCGTGCGGACGGAGGCCGTGCACGTGCTCACCGCCGAGGAGGGCGTCGAGCGCGTGCAGGAGGTGCTCACCCTGCAGCTGGGGCCCAGGAACGTGCTCGTCGCCGCCCGGGTGCAGTTCGCAGCCCACCTCGGCGCCGTCGCCGTGGAGGAGCTGTGCACCCGCGCCGAGCTGGAGATGCACCGGCGCGTGCCCGACATCACCCAGGTCTTCCTCGACCCCAGCCGCGTCACCACCGAGGCCGACGCCGCCGCCCGCCGCCGGCTGCGGGTCACCGAGCGCGAGGCCGCCGCCCTGCTCGACCCCGCCGGCGCCGCGCCGGCCGACCCGGGCCCGGTGGGCGCCACCGCCGTGCCGCACCCGCGCACCCGCACCGCCCGCCGCCTGCGCTCCTGAGGCCCGACCGCCCCGGGACGGGCCCGCTCGGGCCCGCTCAGGGCAGGGCCAGCACCAGGTCGGCCAGGGCGTCCACGCCCGTCGCGCTCAGGTCGGGGGTGCGCGAGGCCGACGGGTACGGCCGGCCCTCGCGCTCCACCAGGGCCGTGCGGAACCCCGCGCGGGCCGCGCCGTCCAGGTCCCACGGGTGCACCGCGACGAAGAGCACCTCCCCGGCCGGCCGCCCGCCCACCGACAGGGCGTGCGCGTACGCGCCCGGGTGCGGCTTCCACACCCCGGGCACCTCCACGGACAGCACGTGCGAGAACTCCGCGCGCACCCCGGCGCGCTCCAGCAGTTCCTCGCACTGCGCGCCCGAGCCGTTGGTGAACGCCGTCAGCTCCACCCCCGCCGCGCGCAGCCGGCGCACCCCCGCGGGCACGTCCGGGTGCACCGTGAACTCCGAGAACGCCCCCAGCGCGAACTCCACGGCCTCCTCCAGGTCGCGGTCCAGGTGCTCGCGCACCCCCCGCGCGCCCAGGTCGGCGCGCAGCACGTCCTGCGCCACGCGGCGGAAGGGCACCGGCTCGCCGGCGAACGTGCGGGCGAAGCCGTCGCGCAGCACGGAGGGCAGGAAGCGCGCGTGCAGCCGCTCGGCGGGGGCGCCCAGCGCGTGCAGCCGCGCGCGCAGGGCCGCGGTGTCCGAGAGCGTCTCGTTGACGTCGAACACCGCGGCGCGCGGGCGCACGGTCAGCGGCACGGGGGGCGGGGCGTCAGCGCCGGACGGCGCGGCCACGCCCGGCGACCAGGGAGACGCCGACCGCGGCGAGGACGACCTGGATGACCAGCACGATGAAGCTGAAGCCGTCGCGGCCGAGGTTCAGGGCCGCCCCGACGGCGGTGCCGACGACCGCCGCCACGATGCCGATGAGGATCGTCATGAGGATGCCGATGTTCTGCCGGCCCGGCAGCACCAGGCGCGCCAGGGCCCCGATGACGAGGCCGACGACGACGGCGGAGAGGAACGAGATGCCCATGGTCAGTGCCCTTCCCGTGGCGGGTGCTGGAACTCCTGGCTCGCGACCGTAACCCCGCCGCGCACCCATCGCCCGCCGAGATCGCCGGGGTGCGGCGCGCTCCCTAGGGTGGCCGCGTCACGCCCACCCAGCAGGAGGAGAGCACCGTGCCCGACACCCCCGCCGTCCACGTCGGCCCCGGCGAGCGCGAGGAGCTGCAGGAGGCCGTGCGCCGCGCCGGCGGGCGGGTCGCCGACCTCGACGGCGCCGACGCCGTCGTGTGGGCCGGCGGCCCCGGCGACCTGCCGGAGCTGCCCGGTTCCGTGCGCTGGGTGCAGCTGCCCTCCGCCGGCATCGAGAGCTGGTTCGCCGCCGGCAGGGTCGACCGCGAGCGCACCTGGACCTCCGCCGCGGGCGCCTACTCCGACGCCGTCGCCGAGCACGCCGTCGCGCTGCTGCTGGCCGGCGTGCGCGGCCTGGCCGTCTCCGCCCGCGCCCGCACCTGGGACGCCGAGGCGTCCGCCGCGCCGCAGTCCACCCTGCGCGGCACCACCGTCGCGATCGTCGGTGCCGGCGGCATCGGGCGGGCGATGGTCCCGGCCCTGACCGCCCTGGGCGCCTCCGTGATCGCCGTGACCCGCCGCGGCCACGACGTGCCCGGCGCGGAGCTGACCCTGCCCGCCGACCGCACCGGAGAGGTGTGGGAGCGCGCCGACCACGTCATCCTCGCCGCCCCCGCCACCAGCGAGACGCAGGCCCTCGTCGGCGCCGAGCAGCTCGCCGCCCTGGGCCCGCAGGGCTGGCTGGTCAACATCGCCCGCGGCAGCCTGGTCGACACCGGCGCCCTCGTCGACGCCCTGGCCCGCGGCACGATCGCCGGCGCCGCCCTCGACGTCACCGACCCCGAGCCGCTGCCGGACGACCACCCCCTGTGGAGCGAGCCGCGCGCGCTGATCACCCCGCACGTGGCCAACCCCCCGCAGCTGCAGGCCGGCGGCCTGGCCGCGCGCGTGGAGGAGAACGTGCGCCGCTTCGCCGCCGGGGAGGAGCTCGTCGGCCTCGTCGACGTCGACGCCGGCTACTGACCGCCCGCCCCCTCCTGGTCCCCACCCCCTCACCAACTCACCCCGCCCCATCGACCTGCCCGCCTCCTCCCCCGGGGGGGGGGGGGGGGGGGGGGGGGGGGGGGGGGGGGGGGGGGGGGGGGGGGGGGGGGGGGGGGGGGGGGGGGGGGGGGGGGGG
>NZ_JBJLSG010000048.1:0-31449 GCF_050871925.1 Kineococcus gurbantunggutensis | reverse complement strand
CGCCCCCCACCGCCCCCCCCCCCCCCCCCCCCCCCCCCCCCCCCCCCCCCCCCACCCCCCCCACCCCCCCCGCCCCCCCCCCCCCCCCCCCCCCCCCCCCCCCCCCCCCCCCCCCCCCCCCCCCCCCCCCCCCCCCCGGGGCGTGGTGGCTGCGGGCGGCGTCCGAGGCCGCCTGAGCACTGCCCGGGCACCGCGCGCGGGGCCCGGGGCAGCGCCGTGGTGGACGTCGAGGACGGGGGAGGGCTCCGGTGAGCGGTTCGCAGCACCTCGTGGTCGGCGCCGGGCTGGCCGGTGCGGCCACCGCCTGGCGGCTCGCCGAGCGCGGGCACGAGGTCACGCTCGTCGAGCGCACCGAGCCGGCCGCGCCCGACGGCAGCTCGCACGGCTCGGCGCGGATCTTCCGCTACGCCTACCACGAGCGCGACTACGTCGAGCTCGCCGTGCGCGCCGCCGCCGCCTTCCGCGAGCTGGAGCGCCTGCACGGCGCGCCGCTGCTCACCCCCGCGCCCGCGCTCGACCACGGTCCCGGCCGCGACCCGCGGGCGCTGGCCCGGGTGCTGCAAGACGTGGGCGTCGAGCACGAGCTGCTCGGCGCCGCCGAGGCCCGCGCCCGCTGGCCGCAGCTCGTGGTCGACGGTGAGGTCCTGCACCAGCCCAGCGGCGCGGTGATCGACGCCGAGGGCACCGTGCGGGCGATGGTGGACCTGGCGCGGGCGGCGGGCGCGCGGGTCCTGACCGGCTGGCCGCTGGTGCACCTGGAGCGCACCGCCACCGGGTTCACCGCGTTCTCCACGGCCGGGCGCGCGCTCGACGCCGGTCACGTCGTGGTCGCCGCCGGCGGCTGGCTGCCGGACCTGCTGGGCGGGCTACCGCTGCCGGCCGGTTTCCTCGCCGCGTTCCCCGCCCTGCACGTGCTGCAGGAGAACGCGTTCCACTTCCCCTACCGCGAGCAGCACCCGCACGGCACGTGGCCCACGGTCATCCACGAGGTGCCGGAGATCTTGGTCTACGCGCTGCCCGGCGGGCGCGACGCCGGTTTCCGCGGGCAGAAGGTCGCCGAGTACGCCGGCGGCCGCCCCCTCGCCTCCGCCGCCGGCCAGAGCGGCGCGGTCGACGCCGCCAACCGCACCCGCGTCAGCGGGTACGTGCGCCGGTACCTGCCCGGCCTGGTGCCCGAGCCGTACGCGGAGACCACCTGCCTGTTCACGAGCACCCCCACGGAGGACTTCGTGGTCGACGGCGCCGACGGGATCACCGTGCTGTCCGCGTGCTCCGGGCACGGGGCGAAGTTCGCCCCGCTGTTGGGGGAGATCGCCGCCGACGTGGCCACCGGCGGCACCCCACCGCAGCGGTTCCGCGTCGGGGCGGCGCGCCCCGGTCCCTGACCGTGTGCGGTGGCCGTGTCCGGTGATCGTGTGCGGTGATCGCGGCCGCGCGCCCCCCGCCCGTCCGCCCCGCGCAGCGGCTCCCTGCCGGGGCGGTTCACCCGTCCAGAGGCACCCGCGCGGCGTCCCTGGTTCCCAGGAGCCCGGACGTGGGGGACACTCGAAGCATGTCAACCCGTGCGAGTGCGACCCGGCGTCACCTCCCGACGAGCCCGTTCCAGCCCGCACCACCGCAGCCGCAGGCCGAGGAGTTCGTCCCCGACGACCGCGTCACCCACGACCGGTACGGCATGGGCACCGTCCTGTCGATCGAGGCCGGGCAGTGGGCGACCGTCCGCTTCTCCTCCGGTCAGGTGCTCTCGGTCGCCACGATCAAGCTCAGCAAGCTCTGACGGTCCCGGACCGGTCTCACGGCCCGGCGACCGGCTGCTGAGCCGGCGCCGGCGGCCGCGGCGGGACCTCCCCGGGGGAACCCGCCCACCGCTGGGCCAGCGACAGCACGACGAGCACGGCCAGGACGCTGACGACGGCGCGCGTGAGCCCGCCGCTCAGCGGGCGCCGTCGCCGCACCGCCCGGCGCGCGCGCGGCCGCACCGGCCGCCCGGCCGGGCGCTGCGGTGAGCGCCGGAGCGGGAGCGCGGTTCCCGGCACGTCGGCGGTGGTGAGCACCTCGTGCCCCGCCGGCCTCGCGAGGGCCTGGGTGAGCACGTCCACGAGGCGGGCGACGTCCCGGGCGCTGAGCACCGTGGGCAGCGCCCGCAGCAGCCCCGCCACCGCGTCCCGCCCGACCACGGTGATCGCCCCCACCTCGCGCGGCGCCACCGGCTGCTGCACCAGGCACAGCACGCCGAGCACGTCGCGGCGGTGCCGGGCGGGCACCTGCGCGGTGACGGCCGCGGTGGCGGCGGCGAGCCCGGTCAGCTCCTTCGCCAGCGAGCGGCCGCCCACCCGCACCTCCTGCTCGCGGGAGGTGACGGCGCCGGTCCAGTTCTTGCTGTCGACGACCACGACGCCGCCGGGGCCGATCGCGACGTGGTCGAGGTTGGCGCGCTGCCGGCCCGGCCAGCGCACGTCGTGCAGCAGCGTCCAGCCGTCCGCCTCCAGCACGGCCAGCGCCTCGGCGACGAGCCGTTCGCCCTGCGCGCCGGCCTCCCAGTTGCGCTGCTCGCGCTCCACCCGGCTCAGCTCGCGGCGCAGCTCCTCGGCGCGCGCGGCGTGCTTGCGCGCCTGCTCGGCGGCGCCGCGGCCGGCGAGGTGCGCGGAGGGACGGGGAGCCACGCCCTGCTCTCGGCACGCGCACCGCCGCGGTTGAGCACGCCCACCCGGTCGGCGCAGCCCGCGGCGCCCCGCGCTGCCGTCGCGCGCAGCCGTGGCGTGTCGGCGGCGGGTCGTACGGTGCGGCGGTGGGCGCGTGGCAGGAACCCGGTCCCGCGCCGCCGGCGTCGAGCCCCGCGGTGGCGGGGATCATGCGCCGCACCGGGCGCCGCGACACCGCGCCGGAGCTCGCGCTGCGCCGCGAGCTGCACCGCCGCGGCCTGCGCTACCTCACCGACACCGCCCCGCCGGGCACGAACCGGCGCCGCCGCGCCGACGTGGTGTTCCGCGGCGCGCGGGTGGCGGTGTTCGTCGACGGCTGCTTCTGGCACTCCTGCCCGGCACACTCCGCCCCTCCGAAGGCGAACGCCGAGTGGTGGCGGGTGAAGCTGGGCAGCATCACCGCCCGGGACCGCGACACCGACAGCACGCTCACCGCGGCCGGCTGGCACGTGGTGCGGGTGTGGGAGCACGAGGACCCCGCCGGCGCTGCCGAGCGCGTGCACGGGGTCGTGCACGCGCGCCGCCGCGCCGGCGCGCACCGCCCGGGGCGCCGGGCGGCTCCTCAGCCGGCCACGAGCACGCCGCCGGAGACCCGCAGGCGCCCGTCCTGGTAGACCTGCCGCACCGCGGCGGGCAGGCCGGCGAGCTGGCCGGTGGACGTCAGCTGACCCTCCAGCACGACGGCGTCGGCGACGGAACCCGGTGCCAGGCGGCCGACGGCGCCGGTGGGGTCGACGACGTCCCCGGCCACCGAGGTGCACGCGCGCAGCACGCCGAGCAGGTCCATGCCCACGCCCGCCAGCAGCGCCAGCTCCTCGAGGTTCTCCCCGTGCACGCCGACGCCGGAGTCGGTGCCCATGCCGATCCGCACGCCCGCCTGCACCGCGCGGGCGATCGACTCGCGGTGGACCTGCACGACGGTGCGGGCCTTCTCCACGACCTGCGGCGGCAGGCCGCTGGTGCCGGTGGCGGCCTTGGCCAGCACGGCCAGCGGCGCGGCGAGGGTGGGCACGAGGCAGGCGTCGTGCTCGAGGAACAGCTCGATCGCCTCCTCGTCGAGGTAGATGCCGTGCTCGACGGTGCGCACCCCGGCGCGCAGGGCGTTCTTGACGCCGGCGGCGGCCTGGGCGTGCGCCATCACGTACGTGCCCTGCGCCGCGGCCTCCTCGACGACCACCCTGATCTCCTCGACCGTGAACTGCGCGTGCCGGGGGTCGTCGCGGGGGGAGAGGACCCCGCCGGTGGAGCAGATCTTGATGTGGTCGGCCCCGGCGCGCAGGATCGAGCGCGCGACCTTGCGCACCTCCTCCACGCCGTCGGCGACGCCGCTGGGCCGCCCGGCGTGCGGGGCGAACGTGGGGGCGTGCACGCCCGAGGGCATCCAGAAGTCCGCGTGCCCGCCGGTCTGGCTCATGATGCTCACCGCGATGCGCATGCGCGGGCCGGGCACGATGCCGCGCTCCACGGCGACCTTCGCGCCGAGGTCCGCGCCGCCCGCGTCGCGCACCGTCGTCACCCCCGCCCGCAGGGTCGCGGCCAGGTTCGCCACCGACTCGTAGAACTGCAGGGAGAACGGCTCGGCGAACGCCTGCAGCGAGCCGGGGCTGGAGGAGGCGACGTGCACGTGCAGGTCCACCAGGCCCGGCAGCACCGTCGTGCCCGAGCAGTCCACGACCTGCGCGCCGGCGTGCTCGGGTGCCGCCGCCA
Organism: Kineococcus gurbantunggutensis; assembly: GCF_050871925.1. Taxonomy (NCBI): domain Bacteria; kingdom Bacillati; phylum Actinomycetota; class Actinomycetes; order Kineosporiales; family Kineosporiaceae; genus Kineococcus; species Kineococcus gurbantunggutensis. The sequence continues at coordinate 27,040 of NZ_JBJLSG010000048.1, read as the reverse complement.
GGTCCTCGCCGACCGCGAGGACGCGCCCGTCCTCGAACGCGACGTCGCGGGGGGTGGGCAGGAAGTCCACACCGTCGAAGACGGTGGCGCCCTGCAGGATCAGAGAGGTCACGCGACGTCCTCCGTGGTGGTGCTCAGGCGGTGCAGCGGTCCAGCGGGGCGGACACGTCCACGCCCGCCGCGCGCAGCAGGGTCAGCGCGCCCTCCGGCGGTTGCCCGGGCAGCAGGCGCTGCACCCGCCGGCAGCGCCGTTCGGCGTCGGGGTTCTGCGCCAGCGCCGCCGCGTCGATGTGCGCGGGCAGGTCGTAGTGGCGCCACTGCGTCGGAACCCCCGCGCGCTCGTCGGCGCGCAGCAGTTCCCGGCCCTGCGCGACGAGCAGCGTGAAGTCCCCCCTGGTGGAGATCGCGCACACCGTGCGGACCTCGCCCGCCCCGGCGCTGAGCGCCTCCGCCGCCACCCGGAACGTGTTGCCGAACCGGCCGTGCACGTGCAGCACCGGCCCCTGCGGGTGCGCGCTCCACTCCGGGTGGCGCTCCTCCAGGGCGCTGGCGAGCTGCCACACCGCCTCGTCGACCTCGGGCTCGTCGACCTCGAGCCCATCGACCTCGGGCCCGTCCTGCGCCGGCCCGTCCTGCACCGGCTCGTCGTGCGCCGGCTCGTCGTGCGCGGCCGGCTGCTCCGCCGCGCCGGGGACCGGCGGCACCGCGGGCGCCGGCACCGCGCCGGGGTCGGCGACGGCGGCGGTGCCCGAGACGCGGGTGCCGTCCTCCGAGGCCACGCGCACCCGGTCGCCCGGCTCCGCCGCCACCTCCAAGAGCTCCTCGGCCGAACCGGCGGGCAGGACGTCGACGTCCTCCCACGCCCCGTCCGCGCCGCGCGAGAGCGCCACGAGCAGGTCCTCACCGGCCGGTGCCTCCAGCCGCACGTGCAGGCCGGCCGGTCGCAGGACGACCTCCAGCAGCGCGGGCGGCGCGTCGACGGGGCTGGCAGGGACTTCGGCCGGGTCCACGCGCTCACCGTAGGGGACCGGGCAGGGGGCGTCACGGGTCGGCGCGCCGCGCAGCGCACACCGGTCCCGCCCCGCGCCCGGCAGCGCGCATCATGGACGCGTGCTCCCCCACACCCGGCCCCTCGACGCGCCCGCCCCCGACGCGCTGCCCGCGGACGTCGCCGAGCGCTACCCGCACCCCTACGCCGTCGTGGACGTCGAGACCACCGGCATGGACTCCGCCACCGACCGCGTCGTGCAGGTCGCCGTCGTGCAGCTCGGCGCCGACGGGCGCGTGGAGGGCACCTGGAACTCCCTGGTGGACCCCGGCCGCGACCCCGGACCCACCCACGTGCACGGCATCACCGCGGAGGCGCTGCGCGGTGCGCCCACGTTCGCGCAGGTCGCCGAGCAGGTGGCGGGCCTGCTGGCCGGGCGAGTGCTCGTCGCGCACAACGCCCGCTTCGACTGGGGGTTCCTGCGCGAGGAGCTCACCCGCGCCCGCACCGCCTTCCAGGTGCCGCACTTCCTGTGCACCGTGACGCTCAGCCGTCGCCTGCGCCTGCCGGTGCCCGACGTGGGCCTCGCCGCGGTCGCCGCGCACTGGGGCGTGGTGCAGCACCGCGCCCACGACGCCGTCGACGACACCCGCGTGCTCACCGAGGTGTTCCGCGCCTCCCTGCGCGCCGCCGCCGAGCAGGACGTCGAGCTGCCGCTGACCGCGCTGCGCCCCTCCCGCCCCGTGCCGCCGCCGCAGCGCTGGCGCCGGCCCGCCGCCGCGCCGCGCACCCCGTGCGCCTGGACCGACCCGGGCCGCTGGGTGCCCGGCGAGGCGCTGGTGCAGGGCACCAAGGTCGTCTTCAGCGGCGACACCGACACCCCGCGCGAGGACCTCATCGCCCGCGCGGTCGACGCCGGCCTGGACGTGATGAACGGCGTCAGCCGCACCACCGGGCTGCTGGTGACCAACGAACCGGACGCCGGGGTGCGCAAGGTCCTCGACGCCCGCAGGCACGGGGTCCCGGTGGTGGACGAGGCGCGCTTCGAGGGGCTGCTGGCCGCGATCGCGGCGGGCACGCCGAAGGAGGCGTGAACTCACCCCTCCCGCTGCACCAGCTCCTCCAGCGCCGCCGTGAAGGCGGTGTTCCACGTGCTCAGGTGCGGCCACACCGCCGCCACCCGATCCGTCGCCTCCCGCGCGCTCAGCCCCTCCTCGCGCACCAGCCACGCCCGCAGCACCAACCCGGTGCGCGAGGCGCCGGCGTGGCAGTGCACGAGCACCCGCCTGCCCTCGGCACGCAGCGCGGCGATGTCGCCGAGCACGTCGTCCAGGACGGTGACGAGCTCGGTGTTGCTGTCGTCGTCGGTGAGGTAGGCGAAGCGCTGCACGTCGTGGCCGAAGCGCCCGCCGGTGCGGCACAGCGAGACGACGGCGAAGTCGCGGTCGCTGCGGCGCGCGCCGTCGAGGTCGGCCGCCCACACCCCCGGGGCGACCTCCGCGGCGGGCAGGCCGCGGGTGGTGGGCGGCTCGTGCAGGCGCAGGTGGCGCTCCCCGTCCAGCTGCGCGGCCAGCAGCTGCAGGTCGCGCAGCTCCCACGTCCGGTCCCCGAACCCGGGGATGCGCCCGTGGACGGCGGAGGTCCAGCGGATCGGGATGCCGGTGATGCCGGCGCGGGCCCCGGCGAGCGCGCCGGTGACGCAGGCGAGGGTGTCGGTGTCCCCGCCGAGGTCGACCACCAGGCGCAGCGCCTCCTCGAACGTCGTCGAGCTCCGCAGCGCCCAGAGCGCCGAGCCCAGCGTCGGCCAGACCGCGCCGCTGCCCTCCGTGGCGTCCTCGGGTCTCCAGCCCGGGTCGCACACCTGCGCCCACTTCTGCCGGTGCTGCTCCGCCACGTGCGGCAGCGCCGCGGCGACCGCCTCGTCGGCGTCCCCACCCTCCAGCAGCACGCGCAGCGCCTCGTGGAACAGCGCGCACCCCTCGCCCGCCGCGGGGTCGCCGTGGGTGAGGGCGCTGATCCGTCGCGCGGCGTCCATCGTCGCCTGCTGCCCGGCGCGCGCGAAGAACACCGCCGCCGGGGTGGTGCGCATGAGCGAGCCGTTGCCCGCGGCGCGGTTCCCGGCGCGCACGTGCTCGGCCGCGGCGGTCTCCCAGGGCAACCCGGAGCCCAGCACCGCGGACGTCTGCACCCCGATGTCCGGTGGGCCGGCCTGCGCCCAGCGCTGGAACCGGGCGAACACGTCCGCCTCGTCCAGGCCACCGTCGTCCACCAGGGACTGCGCGAGCAGCAGCGCCATCTGCGTGTCGTCGGTGAACTCGCCGGGCTCCCAGCCCAGGGAACCGCCGCCGCACATCTCCGTGGCGCTCCCGCGCGCGGCGGTGGGGAAGCGGGCGCCGAACGCGCCCGGCGGGCCGAACTCGAACGGGGCGCCCAAGGCGTCGCCGACGGCGGAGCCCACGAGGGCACCCATCACCCGGTGCTGACGGTCCACGGGCGTCCTCCACGGTGAGCGCGGTGCGGTCATGAGCCGCCATTGATGCACACCCGCGGGAGCGCGACGGGTCCGCACAGCGATCGGTAGCTCAGCGAGGCGGCAAAAGGTAGCGTGAAAGACCTTCAAAAGGTAGCGTCCAGATGTGGTGACCCTCCCGCCGTACGCCGTGCGCGTCGTGGACCGTGAACTGGACGAGCTGCTGCCTGGACTGGCAGCCGTGGCGCTCGAAGGCGCCAAGGGGGTCGGCAAGACCCGCACCGCCCTCCAGCGGGCCCGCACGGTGCTCCGGCTGGACGACCCGGCCCAGCGCGACGTCGCCGCAGCGGACCTGCCGCGCGCCCTGCGCGGACCCACCCCCGTGCTGCTGGACGAGTGGCAGCACCTGCCCGCCACCTGGGACGTGGTGCGCCGTGCCGTCGACGACGGCGCCGAGCCCGGCTCCTTCCTGCTCGCCGGTTCCGCGGTACCCCGGGACGCGGGCGTGCACAGCGGCGCCGGGCGCATCGTGCGGGTGCGGATGCGGCCCATGACCCTCACCGAGCGCGGCGTGGCCACCCCCGCGGTGTCGATGGCCGAGCTGCTGACCGGCCGCCGCCCCGCGGTCGAGGGGACGACGGGAATCGGCCTGGACGAGTACGCCGAGGAGATCTGCGCCTCGGGCCTGCCGGCGATCCGGCCGCTGGCGCCGCGGCTGCGCCGCGCCCAGCTCGACGGCTACGTCGACAGCATCGTCGACCGCGACTTCCCCGACCTCGGCCGGGCGGTGCGCAACCCCGTCCCGCTGCGGCGGTGGATGGCCGCCTACGCGGCCGCCGAGTCGACGGTCACCGCCTACGACCGGCTGCGCGACGCCGCCACCCCCGGCGATGCCGACAAACCCGCCAAGACGACGACGATCGCCTACCGCGACGTCCTTGAACGGCTCTGGTTCCTCGACCCGGTGCCCGCCTGGACACCGTCGCGCAACCACCTGGCACGCCTGGCCGCCGCCCCCAAGCACCACCTGGCGGACCCGGCGTTCGCCGCGCACCTGCTCGGCGTCGACGCCGGAGCCCTCGTCGGCGCCGCCCCGGCCACCGCCGCCGGGCGCGAGGCGACCCTGCTCGGGCAGCTCTTCGAGTCGCTCGTCACCCTCGACGTCCGCGTGTACGCCCAGGCGGCCGAGGCGCGCGTCGGGCACCTGCGCGTGCGCAGCGGCGAGCACGAGGTCGACCTCGTGGTGGAGCGCGGTGACGGCCGCGTCGTCGCCGTCGAGGTCAAGCTCGCCGGAACGGTGACCGACGCGGACGTGAAGCACCTGACGTGGTTGCGCGGCGAGCTCGGTGAGGACCTGCTGGACGCCGTGGTCGTCACCGCCGGCTCGCACGCGTACCGGCGGCGGGACGGCATCGCAGTCGTTCCGGCGGCGCTGCTGGGGCCGTGACGAGCCCCGGGCCGCGCTCATCACGGGGAGGGGTCGGTCGCGGGCCACCCGGCGCGGTACCGACACGCCGCCGGTCGACGCGGTCGCACACAGCGAGCAGTGTGGTGCCGTGCGCGCGGAACTGCAGGGCAAGCTCGATCCCGCGGCCACGCTGGCTGCCGAGCGCATGGAGGACACCCTCACGGACGCCGTGTTCTCCGCCGTGCGCTACCTGCCGCGGCGTCACCTGCTGGCCCCCCTGCTCGCCGCGGCCCTGCCCGGTGCCCAGTTCTCCGCCGCCGACCTCGAGCGCGCGACGGTCACGCTGTGGCCGAGACTGCCGGTGAGCCTGCTGCCCGGCCGGCAGGTGGAACCCGACGTCCTCGTCGAGGCCGGCGACCACCTCGTCGCGTTCGAGGCGAAGTACCACTCGGGCTTCGGGCGGTACGAGGTCGAGCGGTGCGGGACGCTGCAGCAGCTCACCGTGCAGGGGTGCGCGCTGGCGGAACAGGCCGCCGCGCGGGGAGCCGGCGCCACCGTCGTCGCGTTGACCACCGGAGCCGCGGAACCGGCGGACGTGGGGCGCGCCCGCGAGGAGCTCGGGGAACTGCGGGCTTCGGGCGGCACCAGCGGGGAACCTCAGGTGCGCTGGCTGCCGTGGCGGGCCGTCGCCGACCTGCTGCGCGGGCTGCGGGACCTCGCCGTGCACGAGCGGGCGCTGCGCGACGACACGGTCGACCTCATGGAGCGCAGGGGAGTGGCGACGGTGTTCAGCGGTTTCGACGTCACCGACTACCGGCAGGTCGCCGACGCGCAGCGCGTCGCTGCCGAGCGCCTCTACCCGGCGATCTCCACGTTCCTGCAGGAGCTGACCGCCCGGCTGGAGGACGACGGGATCGAGTGGGGCTGGCCGCAGAAGGGCCTGTGGACCGCCGGTGGCCTGGGGTGGCAGCGCCCGCAGGACTGGGCGCGCGACCACGTCGCCGCGGCCTACTGGCCCGCCGCCTGGCCGCAGCGCACGTTGAGGAAGAGCGAGCGCATCGCGCTGTACGTCCTCTTCGACTTCGTGCGTCCTGGCGTCGAGGTCGGGTACGTGCAGGAACCGCCCACCTGGGCCACCGCACAGCGTTCCTGGTCGCCCCACCACGCCGACCTGGCCGATCAGCTCACCGCCCTCGACGACCCCTCGTGGACCCTGCTCGTGGACGCCGGCGACTGGACGAAACCCGCCGTCGAGGTGCCGGCCCGCGAGGTCTCCGCCGCCCTGCTCGGCGGACTGAGCGCGTACAGCCACCTGCGGCTGGCGCGCAGGTCCACCGTCGAGGACGCCGGTGCTCCGGACGTCGTGCGCGACGCGGTGCGGCAGGTCCGGCGCGCCGTCGAGGCGTGCCCGGCGTTCGCGGCGATGACCGTCGCGTCCGGCCAGTTGGCCGCCACGGCCGGCTCCCCGTCCACCGCAGCGGAGCAGGGGTGAGGACACGCGCTCGCGCCACGGCGCGCCGCGCCGGCAGAACGATGATCGCGTGAGCCCTCGCACCGACCTGAGCGCCCTCCCGCCGCCGAAGGGACCGTACGGCGACCGGACGAACGACGTGGCGCTCCAAGCGGTGTCCGTACCGTCCGGCTGGTGGCGCTGCGCGCTGGACGAGGAGGACCTGCCACCGCAGCTGCGCGGCGACGCGGCGACGACCCTGCTGACCCGGCAGGAGGTCTGGGAGCTCGCCGCGGACGCGGAGGACTCCGCCGCCGGCGCTCGCCGCCTGCTGTGGGCGGCCGTCGCATGGGGGGCCGGTCACCGCCTGCGGTTGTGCTTGAAGCGCATCGAGGCCGTGCGGCGTGACCGCGACGGGATCGGTGAACGGCTGCGGGAGGCCGCCGCGCTGGCGGGTCGTGACCCCGTCCGCGCCTACGAGCTGCTGCACCCGCCGCGCAGGAACCTGGTGCGCCACCTCGGTCCTGCCTTCGGCACCAAGTTCCTCTACTTCGCGGGTGGGGGACTGCTGGAGCACCCGGCCCTCATCCTGGACAGCCGCGTGGCCACCTCGCTCGTGCGCCACGGCTGGACCTCGCTCGGCACGGCGGGCGGCTGGCCCTCGGCCACGTACGCGAGGTACCTCGAGCGGGTGCACGCCTGGTCGCGCGAGCTCGGCGGATTCCCGGTGGTGGCGGCCGACCAGATCGAGAAGCTGCTCTTCGAGCGCGGTGCCCGACAGGGGTAGCTCGGTGCTCCGGACGGGCGGTCCTCCTCACACCCCACGAGGGGCGTGCCGATCCTCAGGGGTGTGACCACCGCACCCCGCTCGACCCGGCCCGCGCTGCCCGCGCGTCGCCGTGCGGACGGCTGAGCCGTGCAGGTCCAGTACGTCGTCGACCTCGACGTCCGCCTGCCCGCCGCGCCGACGTCCACCGCCGCGCACGCGGCGCTGCTGCGCCACGTGCAGCAGTGGCTGGAGTTCGCCCACCGAGACGTGCCCGACCTCGCCGCGCTGCCCGCCGACGGCTCCACCGCCCTGCACCGCCGCGAGGACGTCGCCGGCGCGGACCCCGCGTGGTCGGTGGCGGCCGGTCCGCGGCAGCTGTCGTGGCGGCGCGTGGGCACCGCGGACGCGTTCGCGCAGCGCATCGACCTGCGCGCGCCCGTCCCCGGCGGCCGCGCCACCCACGTCACCGGCGTCACGCTGTCCGCGGACCGGCGGCGGGAGGTGGCGGTGCTGCGGGTCGTCACGGGCCGCGAGTCGCACCAGGGGTGGCTGGCGCCCGCGCCCTCGGCGTTCCTCCGCCGGCCCGCTGTGGTGCGCCGGGTCGTGCAGGACCCCGGCCTGCACGTCAGCGTCGCCGGGCAGCGGGTCGACGGGCGGCGCACCGACGTCAAGCTCCCGCTGGAGACGGCCGTGCTGATCGACGCGCTGGGGCAGCCCGCGCGGCTGCCGGTGCTGCTGATCGCCCCCACGCTGCCGGGCCACCTCGCCTTCGCCGACGCCGCGGCCCTGGAACTGCCGGGCCTGGCGACGGTCGTGTGCGTGCGCTCCCTGCCCGCCCTGACGCTGCTCGCCCGCCGCCACCCGCAGCTGGAGCTGACGCCCGGCGCGGCGCGGCTGGCGTGGCCGGGGCTCGGCGACTTCGAGCACCCCCTGCTGCCCGCGGCGCAGCTCGCCTCCACGCCCGCGCCCGACCTCGTCGACGAGCTGATCCGCACGATCGCCCCGCTGTCGGTGGTCGCCCGCGGCGTGGACGTGCCGTACCGCAGGGCGGAGCGCGCCGAGCGGGCCCTGGGGCGCGTCGCGCTCACCGCGCGCCTGACCGCCGCGGAGGCCGCCGGCGACACGGCGGGGACCATCGAGGTCCTCAAGGAGCAGCTGGTGCAGGCGCGCGGCGAGAACGAGCAGTGGCTCGAGGAGGTCCACCGCCTGGAGGGGCAGGTCGCCGACCTCACCGCGGCCCTCGGCCGCGTGCACCGCGCACCCGGGGAGCAGTGCCCCGAACCCCCCGCGTGGGAGAGCGCCCCACCGCTCACTCCCGACGACGCCGACCCGCTGCTGGACTTCCTGGAGCGGCGCAGCGAGCGGCGCTTGCGCTTCACCGCCGACGTCGCCCGGACCTGGCGCAAGTCCCGCTACGCGCACCCGCAGCTCATGCGCGAGGCGCTCATCAAGCTCGGCAGGGCGTCCGTCGCCTTCGCCGAGACCCAGGGCTCGATGAACGCCCGACTGGGGGAGTGGTTCCGCGACGAGCACGGGCTGGAGGTGGCCACCACCGACCTGAAGCTGAAGGAGTCCGGGCGGGCCCGCTTCGACTTCGAGGGGTTCCGCGGCCTGGACGGCGTGCCGCACGTCAAGCTCGGCGACGCCAAGAGCTGGCGCGAGTGCGGGCGGATCTACTTCGCCTACCAGAGCGAACCGGCGCGCTTCGTCGTGCACCACGTCGGGCTGCACGACCTGTGACCGTCGTGGACCCGCGGGCCGGGACCTCCCAGGACGCCGAGGTGCGCCGGGCGCGCGCCCGCGTCGAGCAGTACCGCCGGCTCCTGGAGCGCGAGCAGGAGATCGTCCGGCGCCACCGGGCCGGCAGCGCCGGGGAGCGGCGCGTCGGCGCGCTGCTGCAGGCCATGTCCGCGCACGGGTGGACGCTGCTGGCCGACCGCCGCTGGCCCGGCACCCGCGCCGCCAACGTCGACCTCCTCCACGTCGGGCCCGGCGGGGTGCTCGTCGTCGACGTGAAGAACTGGCGCGAGGTGCACGTGGAGTACGGGCGCCTGCGGCGCGGGCAGGAGGACGCCCACGACGACGTCGAGAAGGTGCTGCGCATCGCCGAGCTGGCCGAGCAGTCCGTCGCGGAGGTGGGGCTGGCGCCCCTGGAAGTGCTGCCCGTGCTCGCCTTCGCCGGCCGCTCGTTCGGGCCGCTGACGCTGGGCCGCGTCACGGTCGTGGGCGAGAAGCAGCTCGTGCCGTGGGTCAACCGCCGCGGGGATCGCCTCGAGGCCGCGAAGCTGCCCGAGGTGCTCGCCGTGCTCGAGCGCGACTTCCCGCCGTACGAGGACGCCGGTCCGGTCGAGGTCAGCCCCGTCGTCGTCCCACCGGTGCTGCCCCTGCGGGACGCGGCCGAGGAAGCGGAGCCGTCGGAGCAGCAGGCGCTCTTCAGCGCCGAGGAGCTCGAGGCCTCCCTGCTCGACGGGGCGCTGACGTCGCCCGTCGAGGACTGGATGGCGTTCCTGCACCCCGCGCAGGCCAAGCTCGTCCGGCAGAGCCGCAACGGTCCCGCCCGCGTGCGGGGCCCGGCCGGCACCGGCAAGACCGTCGTCGGCCTGCACCGCGCCGCGTACCTGGCCGGCACCCGTCCCGGCCGGCTGCTCTACGTCTCCTTCGTGCGCACCCTGCCGACCGTGCTGGCGGCCACGTTCGCCCGCCTCGCGCCCCAGCACGTCGACCGGGTGGAGTTCCGCGGCCTGCACTCCTGGACGCGGCGCTTCCTCGACGAGCGCGGCGTGCGCCACCACGTCGACCTCACTGCCGCGGACACGTGCTTCTGGCGGGCGTGGGCCACCACCGGGCGGTCCTCGGCGCTCGCGGAGGTGCCGGTGCCGGTGACGTACTGGAAGGAGGAGATCGCCTCCGTCCTCAAGGGCCGCGGGCTGACCGACTTCGCCGAGTACGCCGACCTGACCCGCGTGGGCCGCTCCACGCCGCTGAACCGCGCTCAGCGCGAAGCGGTGTGGGAGCTGCACGTGCACTACTCCGAGCTGCTGCGCTCGCGCGACCTGCACGACGCCGCCGACCTGCTCGTCCTCGCGCTCGCCGAGCTGCGCCGCCGCCCGCTGGACGAGCCGTACGTCGCCGTCCTCGTCGACGAGGTGCAGGACCTCAGCCGGGTGGGCGTGCAGCTGCTGCACGCCCTCGGTGGCGACGGCCCCGACGGGCTGCTGCTCATCGGCGACGGCCAGCAGGCCGTCTACCCGGGCGGCTTCACCCTCTCCGAGGCCGGCATCAACGTGCGCGGCCGCTCCACCGTCCTGGAGACCAACTACCGCAACGCCTCGCGCATCGTGGAGACCGCGCTGGCCGTCGTCGCCTCCGACGCCTTCGGCGACCTCGACGACTCCCCGGAGACCGGCGCCCGACAGGTGCGGGTCGCCCGCGACGGCGGGGTGACCGTGCGCGTCGACGCCCCCGACGCTCGGAGCCTGCACGCCGCCCTCGTGCAGGCCGTGCGGGACCTCGCGGCCTCCGGCGCCAGCCTGGGGGACTGCGCCCTGCTCACCGCCACCACCGCGGAGGCCTCCCGCTGCGCCGGCGTCCTGCGCCGCGCCGGGTTGCCGGTCGTGCCGCTGGAGGAGTACGCCGGGCAGACGTGCGGGCGGTTGAAGGTGGGCACCATCAAGCGCGCCAAGGGCCTGGAGTTCAAGCACGTCTTCCTGCCCGGGCTGCGCGAGGGCGGGTCGGCCGCCAAGCCGGGGGAGTCGGAGAGCGCGTGGCGCGAGCGGCTGGAGGTGGAGCGGCGGGAGCTGTACGTGGGGATGACGCGGGCGCGGGACAGCCTGTGGCTGGGGTTCGTCGCGTGAGGAGCTGCAGGAGGTGTCACGATCTCGTCATCGCTTCCCGTCGTGCCGTTGCTGCCTGCCTGCTCGGCGTGGAGGCTTCCTCCCCGTTTCGGCCGATTGTGATCAACTCGCGTTGACGAGCGCCGCCTCGCTGAAGAAGTCCATCGGCATCAGGTGCCGCAGCCGCCACGTGATGCCGATAGGGCGCTCGCCCCGGTGCGAGACGTAGTCGGCCGGCCCGAGGAACAGGTACGGCTCCACACCGAGGTCACCCTGCTTGTGCTGGCGGGCGAAGAGCAGCACGTGCGTGCCCATCGAGCGGTGGTTCAGGTACCGCTGGCCCGTGGATGAGGCCACGGTGGTGCGTGACTGCGACTCCCAGTGGAACAGCTCCCGCGTCAGCGGGTAGTCCCGGTACATCGTCGTGGGGGAGTAGTCGCCCTCGGACTTCACGAGGGTGATGAGCAGGGCGTCCGTCTTCCAGTGCGGTGCCCACACCACCCCTTCGCGGAAGGACATCGGCGGGCGAGTGGCCGTGGTGACGCCGAGGGCGCTGACGATCTCGTCGCGCGAGTAGCGGGCGTGCACGCTCAGCGGCAGGTCGGCGAGGTCGCCGGTGAGCTGCGCGGTGGGGTGCCGGGCTGCGTCGAAGGCGAGGTCGACGAGCTGGCTCAGCTCGTCCCGCACGGCGGGTTCCGCGCGCAGCGCCTCGAGGACGGTGGGCAGGCCGCCGGGTGCGCCCGACGGCCACAGGCTCGCGGTGAGCATCCCGGCGAGGTGGCGCTCGACCGGGGAGAGCGCGTCGGCGCTCACGTCGTCGCTGAGGAGCCGCTGGTAGGCGTCGCGGCGCAACCGGTCGTCGACCTGGGTGACGGCGCGCACCCGCTTGAGCAGGCTGGCCTCCAGCGGTCCGCTGGGCCTGCTCTCCACGCCCGCGCGCCGGCGCAGCGCCGTCCACGACCGGTTGCTGCCGAGGAGCTCGCGCACGCTCAGGCCGCTGGAGGCGAGGAAGTCGGCGATGCTGCCCGACCCCTGCGCGCGTACTTCATTGACGAGGGCGGGTGCCCGCGGGCTGAGCTGCCGCTTGATGCTGGCGACGACGCGTTCCTGCACGACCTCGTCGAGGACGATGGAGCAGCCGGCCGGCAGGAAGGGAAATCCCTTCTCCGCCTGCTCCTGCAACGCGCCGCGGCTGACGCCGGTGAGGGCGCGGAAACGGGCGTCGAAGCGGAAGTCGGCGTTCTGGTGACCGACGAAGTCCAGCGCCGTGAGCACCGCCTTGCCGGGCGCCGTGCGCAGGCCCCGCCCGAGCTGCTGCAGGAACACCGTCGCCGACTCCGTCGGGCGCAGGAAGAGGACGGTGTCCACCTGCGGGACGTCCACGCCCTCGTTGTAGAGGTCGACGGCGAAGAGGACGCGCACCTCGCCGTCCTTCAGCCGCCGCAGCGCTGCCGCGCGCTCCTCGGGCGTGCTGTCCCCGCTGACGGCGAGCGCGTCGATCCCCGCCTCGCGGAAGACGCGGGCCGTGTAGCGGGCGTGCTCGACGCTGACGCAGAAACCGATGGCCCGCATGCTATCGACGTCCCCCAAGCGGCGGCGCAGCTCGCGCAGCACGATGCGTACCCGCGCGTCGTCGCCGGTGTACAGGCCGGTGAGGCCCTCGACGTCGTACCCGCCGCGCCGCCACGTCAGGTCGCGCAGGTCCGTGCCGTCGTCGACGGCGAAGTAGTGGAACGGCACGAGCAGGTCGTCGGCGAGGGCGTCCCACAACCGCAGCTCCGTCGCGGTGCGCCCGCCGAAGAGCGCCAGCACGTCCTGCCCGTCGGCGCGCTCCGGCGTGGCGGTCAGGCCCAGCAGCTCGAGCGGCTGAAGCCGGTCCAGGATCCGCTGGTAGCTGCTCGCGCTGGCGTGGTGGCACTCGTCGAGGACGACGACGTCGTACCGGTGCGGGTCCAGCTGGCCGAGGACTTCCGCGCTCAGCGACTGCACGCTGGCGAAGACGTGCTGCCCGCGCCGGGGCCGTTCACTGCCGACGAGCAGTTCGCCGAAAGCGCCGTCCCCGAGGACCTCCCGGTACGTGCGCAGGGCCTGCTCCAGCAGCTCCCGGCGGTGCGCGACGAACAGCAGCGTCAGGTCGCGGCCGTGCTGCTCGCGCAGCTGCCGGTAGTCGAAGGCCGCGAGGACGGTCTTGCCGGTGCCGGTGGCCGCGACGACGAGGTTGCGGTGCCGGTCGTGCAGCTGCCGCTCCCCGGCGAGCTGCTCGAGCATCTCCTGCTGGTGCGGGCGCGGGGTGACCTCCAGCCCCGACAGGTCCACCGGCGTGCCCGGACCGCGCTGCCCGCCGGCCTCCGCCAGTGCGGCGTCCAGGCGGTCGCCGTCGCGCGCGGGCAGGTACGCCTCGAAGTTGCTGCTGGCCCAGTAGCTGTCGAAGGTCGCGTCGAACTTCTCCAGCAGCGGGCGGTTCGCCACCGCTGAGAGCCGCACGTTCCACTCCAGGCCGTCCAGCAGCGCGGAGCGCGACAGGTTGGAGGAGCCCACGTAGGCGGTGCTGAAGCCGGTGGCCCGGTGCACCACCCACGCCTTCGCGTGCAACCGGGTGCGGGTCGTCTCGTAGATGACCTTCACCTCGGCGCCGAACTCGTCGACGAGGGCGTCCAGCGCCCGGCGCTCGGTGGCGCCCATGTAGGTCGTCGTGATGACCCGGAACGGGACGCCCCGCGCCTTCAGGTCGGCCAGCGCGCTCTCCATCAGCCGCAGCCCGGACCACTTCACGAACGCGCACAGCAGGTCGACCCGGTCGGCGCTGGCCAGCTCCGCGCGCAGCTCCGCCGCCAGGCTGGGGTCAGCGGTGCTGTTCGTCAGCAGCGCCGCCTCGGACAGCGGTGTCGCCGGCCGGACCGTCGACGGCTGCGTCAGCGCGCGCCGACGGTGCGCGGCGAGGAGCTGGCGGGGGGCGCCCTTCTCGTCGGGCACGGGAACGGCGCCGTGCTCCCCGAGGACGCCGAGCAGGTCGCGCACCAGGGCCAGCCGATCGCCGTGGTCGCTCCTCGCCTCCAGGGCGCGCTGGACGATCGCGCCGACGTGGCGGGCGAGGACGTGGGGTGCGTCGGCGTCGTCGACGCTGCGGACGACCGTCGACCAGTCCGCGGAGTGCGCCAGGGCTGCTTCGAGGTCGGCGGCGATGACGCTCTCATGCAGGCCCTCCGCGAGGCCACCGCTCGACGACCTCTGCTCCACGCTCACCTCGTCACCTTCTCAGACGAGCACCTGTCCGATGAGTGGATCGCGTGTCGTCGTGCTGAGGTCGACGCCACAGCAGGGATTGGTGGCAGTAGCTTGTGACCGCGGCCCGACAGGCTTCCGCCGCCCGAGCTCCGGCTGGGCACAGGACACGCCCCCACCCGCACGAAACTTCGTGCTGCCTTGGGGATGTCCTGTGTCGTTGGTCCGTCGTTCCGCCGCTCAGCTCAAGGACGAGCTGCCCACTGGCTCCGTCGTGGAGGCGCTCATCGAGCAGATGCTCCACTCGGCGGGCTACCGGCCCAGCCCGAGCGAGGTGGCTTCGTGGGGGGCGAGTCTGCCGGTGCTCGCCACCGACCTCGTCGAGGCGGGCCTCGGGGACGTCGAGGTGCTGCTCGAGCACCAGCTCCCGCTGACGTCGAAGCGCGCCGACGTCGTACTCGCCGGCGTGCACCCGGTGTCGGGCGCTCCCTCCTACGTCGTCGTCGAGCTGAAGCAGTGGAGCTCCGCGCACCGCTTCGAGGGCAACCCCGACCTCGTCGTCGTGCCCGGCACGGCCGGGCCGCCGAAGCTGCACCCGGTTCGGCAGGTGCGCGGGTACGTCGAGTACCTCCTCGACTTCACCCGCTCGCTGGAGTTCGCGGAGGACGCCGTCGCCGGCGTGGCGTACCTGCACAACGCCACCGTGCCCGGTGCTGTGGCGGAGCTCGCGGACTACACGATGGACCGCACGGGGCGACTGTTCACCGGCGCCGAGCGTGGCGCGCTGCGCGAGCACCTGCGCAGCCGGCTCGCGCCGGGCGTGTCCGGGGTGCACGCCGCGGACGAGTTGCTCGGGTCCAAGGTGGCGCCCTCGCGCCAGTTGCTCGAGGTCGCCGCCGACGAGATCCGCGAGCGCGAGCAGTTCCGTCTCGTCGGCGAGCAGCAGGAGGCCGTCGACCTCGTGCTGCACCAGGTGCGGCGGGCGAAGGCCGGCAACAGCAAGCGCATCGTCGTCGTCACGGGTGGTCCGGGCAGCGGCAAGAGCGTCATCGCGCTCTCCCTGCTGGGGGAGCTGTCCCGCGCCGGTCAGAGCGTCCTGCACGCCACCGGCTCGCGCTCCTTCACGCAGACGCTGCGCAAGGTCGCCGGACGCCGCTCCCCGCGTGTGCAGTCGATGTTCAAGTACTTCAACCAGTTCATGACCGCCGAGCCCAACGACCTCGACGTGCTCATCCTCGACGAGGCTCACCGCATCCGGGAGACGTCCGTCGACCGCTACACCCGCGCGGAGCTGCGCACCGGCCGGCCGCAGGTGGACGAGCTCATCGCGGCCGCGCGGGTCCCGGTGTTCCTGCTCGACCAGCACCAGGTCGTCCGCCCGGGGGAGATGGGCTCGCTGGAGGAGATCACGCGGCACGCCGAGCGTCTCGGACTGGACGTCCTCACCGTGGAGCTGGACGCGCAGTTCCGCTGCGGCGGCAGCGCCGAGTACGTGCGCTGGGTGCAGCGGCTGCTCGGTCTCGACGACGCCGGCGTCGAGGACTGGGCCGGCGACGACACCTTCGAGGTGGTCGTCGCGGACACCCCCGAGGAGATGGAGCAGCTCCTCGCCGCCAAGCGGGAGGAGGGCTACTCCGCGCGCATGTCCGCCGGGTACTGCTGGCCGTGGAGCAAGACGCCGGCGCCGGACGGCGGTCTGGTGCCCGACGTGCGCATCGGCGACTGGGCGCGGCCGTGGAACGTCCCCGGCGACCGCGCCGTGGGCGACGCCCCGCCGGCGGCGCTGTGGGCGACCGAGCCCGGTGGCTTCGGGCAGGTCGGCTGCATCTACACCGCGCAGGGCTTCGAGTACGACTGGAGCGGGGTGATCATCGGTTCGGACCTGCTGTGGCGGGACGGCCGCTTCGTCAGCGAGCGTTCCGCCAACAAGGACCCCGACTTCCGCAACCGCGCGAGGGTGGGTGACGCGGACTTCGACCGGTTGGTGCGCAACGTCTACAAGGTGCTGCTCACCCGCGGCATGATCGGGACCGTGATCTACTCGACCGACACCGAGACCCGGGCCCAGCTGAAGCGGCTAGTCCGGAGCGGTGCGTGACACTCGTACGAGCGGGGGGAGAGGCTGCTGTGTCGATCGACACCGTCCTGTCGGCCGTCAACGCACTCGGGGCCGTGGCCGTCCCTGTGGTCCTCGCCGTCGTCGCTCACCGCCTGCAACGGCGGGCCAGCGAGCGGGACGAGCGAACCGCCCGGCTCCGGCAACTCGCCGAGGTGCGCACCGAGCACTTCCGCGTCATCGCTCCCGAGCTGAACGACCTCTTCGCCTACTTCTGCTTCATCGGGGGGTGGAAGTCGTGGTCACCTCCAGCGATCATCGAGAAGAAGAGGTCACTCGATCGTGCCTTCTTCAGCGTCGCACCGCTCTTCTCGCCCGAGGCCAGGAGTGCGTACGCCACTTTCATGGATGCCTGCTTCGAGACGTGGGGGCCGTGGGGCGCCGATGCGAGGCTGCGTACTTCTCCTGAGCGGCACCAGCAGGTGTGGGGAGGGAAGTGGGACACCGCGTGGAACGCCATGTTCAGCCCATCGGCGCGTCGTGGGGTGAGTGAGCAGGACCTCGCCGGGGTGCGCAAGGCGTACGACCTGCTGCTGGGACGGCTGGCCACGGACATCCGGCTGGAACCACAAGATGCCTATGTCGGCGCAGAGGTCGAACGGAACGCCACTGTCGTGGACCTCAGCCACTTGGAGCGGCTGTCAAGGACGAACCGGAACGAGTCGAGAACATCCTGAACTCATCATCAAGGTTGTGCTCCAACCTTGATGACAGCAAGCGTGCGCCCGCCCGCGACGAGCGTGATCGGGAGTGCTGACCCGATCGACGTCGACGGGTTGCTGTGCCGGTACCACCAGCCGCGGCGGCCGGACCGCGGACGCGTCCTCGCCGGGGGGCAACGATGCAGTCAAGGAGCGGTGCGCGGTCCACGCCACGTGCAGGCGCACCCCACCGGTACGACATGGGCCGGGATCTCGCGGCAAGTCCATCGATCCTGCTCCTGTCGACGCCTCACTACGATGTCTTTCCGTCGTGTCCGTCGATCCAGCGCAGCACGCGCGTGGTGCGTGAGCGTGGTGGGGGCAGCAGAACGGCCCGCTCCCGCAGTATCCCGCACGAGACGAGCCCGGCCCCGATGAGCGCGGAGACGAACTCGTAGTCCTTCATGCGCGCCGCGACGAGCTTGGCGATCGCCAGGTCGTGCACCTCCAGGCAGTGCGCCCGCCCCGGTTCGCTGGACCGGCTCTCCCACACGACCACCCGCTCGCGCCAGCCCTGGGGCAGGACAGCGGTGCTCACGGACACGCCCTGGGCGTAGTAGCCGTACATCTGGTGGAAGCCGCTGTCCTCGCCGATCGCACCGTCCACCGCGTCGGACTTCAGGTCGTGCGGGTCGTCCCAGAAGGTGACGTCCGCCTCCACGGAGCCGATCACCGGGTCGGGTAGGTCGTCCTCGTCGAAGGACCCCAGGATCGACTGCGAGCCGATCACGACCACATCGGGGTCGTCGGCGATCTGGCTGGCCGCCCGAAGGATGTGCGCCAGGTGTGCGCGCTTCACTCCGCGCCCCACGGCGAGGACGCCGAGGAGTGCTGCGCGAAGGCCTCGCGCACGCGCCGCCGCTCCTCCTCGGACAGCACGGCGGCGAAGGGGGAGTTCTGGCGCAGCTCCCGGGCCCGCGGGGACGGGGAGGTCAGGGCCGTGAGAATGCCCTCGACGGGTCCGTCGAGCAGGTCGGCCCACTCCGCCAGCCACTTCGCCACCTGCCCGCGCGAGTGGCGCTCGCGCAGCACGGCCAGGTTGGCGCGCGCCTGCGCGATCGTGGCTTCCGGGTCGGTGACCAGGTGGCCGGCGACGGCGTGCGCCAGCCACAGGCTGCGGCGCTGGTCCCGGCTCAGGCGCGCACCCGTGGCGCGCAGCGCCTCGACGTCGGCGCGGCGCACCCGGCGGTGCACGCCCGTCGTCGTGTGGGGCAGGTCGCCGCGCTCGCACAGGTTGACGACGTGCTGGCGCGAGACGCCGAGGATGCGCGCGGCCTCGCCAGTGGTCAGCCACTCATCGCTGACGGAGGACCGGGTGTCGTCGAAGACGGCGGTGCGCATGTCGGCAGAGTACTGACCAAGACGCAAAAGACACAAAATTCGCCGGAATCGTTGCGTCTTTTGGGCTAGGCCAGCCCGCTCGTACCCACGCGATCCATCCCCGCTGCCCTCAGGCGTGCTGCGCGGTCCAGGCCGCGTGCAGCCGCGAGTACGGCCCGCCCGCGTGCGCGAGTTCCACCGCCGGCCCCACTTCTACGACCCGCCCGGAGTCCACGACCACCACGGTGTCGGCGGCCTCGGCGGTGGAGAGGCGGTGCGCGATCGCCACGGAGGTCCGACCGCTCAGGACACCCTCGAGCGCGCGCTGCAACCGCACCTCGGTGGCGGGGTCGACGGAGGAGGTGGCCTCGTCCAGGACGAGCAGGTCGGGGTCGGCCAGGTGCGCGCGGGCCAGCGCGACGAGCTGGCGCTCGCCGGCCGAGAGGCGCTCGCCGCGCTGGCCGACGGGGGTGTCCAGGCCCTCGGGCAGGCCGTCGAGCCAGTCGCCCAGGCCGAGCTCGGCGAAGGCGGCGCGGACCTCGGCGTCGGTGGCGCCGGGCTTTCCGCGGCGCACGTTCTCGCCGATCGTCGCGTCGAAGAGGAAGCCCTCCTGGGGGACGGCGACGACGCGGCGGTGCAGCTCGCGGCCGGGCAGGTCGCGCGCGTCGACGCCGTTGAGCAGGACCCGCCCCTGCGCGGGGTCGACGAGGCGGGTGACCAGGCGGGCCAGGGTGGTCTTGCCCGAGCCGGTCTCGCCGACGACGGCGGTGCGCGAGCCGGCGGGCAGGTGCAGGTCCACCCCCGTCAGGACGGTCTTGTCGGTGCCGGGATAGGTGTAGGCGACGTCCTGCACGCGCACGTCCACCGGCCCGGCGGGCAGCTCCCGCACCCGGTCCCGCGCCGGTTCGGGGACGGTGACGGGGGTGTCGATCAGGTCGACGACGCGGCGCCAGCCGGCGAGGGCGTTCTGCAGCTCGTTGAGGACCTCGGTGGTGGCCTGCACCGGCCCCACCCACAGCTGCGCCAGGAACAGGAACGCCAGCAGCCGGCCCAGGGTGAGGTCGCCGTCGACGCCGAGCAGGGTGCCGACCACGATGACGAGGGCGACGACGAGGCCGGAGACGAGCACGCCGGTGGAGAACGTCGCGGCGGTGGCGACCTGCGCCTTCACGGCCTGCTTGCGGTGCGCCTCCACCGCGGCGTCCACGGTGCGCCGCGAGCGCGCGGAGGCGGCGTGCGCGCGGATCACGTCGGCGCCCACGACGGTCTCGGAGATCGCGGCGAGCATCTCGCCCATGCGCACCCGCACCGCGGCGTAGGCGCGCGCCACCGGCCGCTGCAGCTTGTTGCGCAGGAACACCAGCGGCACGAAGCACGCCAGCACCACCAGGGCCAGCTGCCAGGAGTAGAAGAACATCAGCGCCGTCGCCAGCACCACCTGCCCCAGCGAGAGCACCAGCACCAGCATGCCGGTCTGCAGGAACGTGGAGATGGTGTCCACGTCGCTGGTGACGCGGCTGACCAGCGCGCCGCGCCGCTCGCCGGACTGGGTGAGCACCGCCAGGTCGTGCACGTGCCGGAACGCGCGCACCCGCAGGCTCGCCAGCCCTGCCTCGGTGGCGCGGAACAGGCGCACGTTCACCACCCACGCCGTGCAGGTGGTCAGCACCACCACGACGGCGGCGATCGCGCACAGCAGCGCCACCCGCCCGGGGTTCGGGCCGCCGGGGCCCAGGACGCCGGTGTCGATGGTCTGCTGCACCGCGATCGGCACCACGAGCTTGCCGATCGTCGTGGCCGCCGCGATGGCCAGGGTGACGCCCAGGCCCTCGGCGAACTGCGGGGTCAGCTCCCGGGCCCGGCGCAGCACACCGCCCTGCGCCCCGGCCTCCGGTCCCCCGCCGGTGATCGTGCTCGTGCTCACGCCATCCCCGTCCCGTGCTGCGCCTCGTCCGCCCGCTCGCGCGCCGCGCGCGCGTACGCCGTCACCAGGTCCCGGTAGCCCGCGTCGCGCGCGGCGACCTCCGCGGCCGGTCCCCGGTCCACCACCCGTCCCCGCTCCAGGTGCACCACCTCGTCGGCCAGCGCGATCGTCGCCGGCCGGTACGCCACCACCACCACGGTCGTGCCGGTGCCGGAGGCGGCCAGCCCGTCCAGCACCGCCCGCTCCACCGTGGGGTCCAGGGCGCTGGTGGCGTCGTCCAGGACCAGCAGCCGGGGCTTGCGCACCAGCGCCCGCGCCAGCGCCAGGCGCTGGCGCTGCCCGCCGGACAGGGTCGAGCCGCGCTCGCCGACCAGCTCGTCCAGACCGCCCGGCAGCGCGGCGATGAAACCGTCGGCGCGCGCCAGGCGCAGCGCCTCCCAGATCGCGTCGTCGTCCACGCGCCGATCGGCGGGCACGTCGTCGGCGTCCAGGCCCAGGGCGATGTTGCCGCGCACCGTGTCGTCGAAGACGAACGTGGACTGCGGCACCAGCGCCGCCACCCCGGCGACCTGGCCGTCGGCGAGCTCGCGCACGTCCACCCCGTCCAGCAGCACCGTGCCGGAGGTGGGGTCCACCAGGCGCACCAGCAACCCGGCCAGCGTGGACTTGCCCGCCCCCGTGCCGCCCACGACGGCGACCGTGGAACCGGCGGCGACGTCGAGGGTGACGTCGGCCAGCGCCGGCACCGGCTCTCGGCGCGGGGCGCGTGGCTCCTCGCGGCGCACGAACTGCTCGGGCACGTCGGCGCGCTCGTCCAGCGGGTCCGCGGCGGGCACCGGGTGGCGGTAGCCGATGCCGCTGGCCGCCACCGCCAGCGGGCCGGCGCCCTCGCCGGCGGGCAGGGAGCGCTCGCCCCACGGCGTCGTGGCGCCCTCGCGCAGCACCGCCTGCACGCGCGCGTCCCCGGCCACCGTGCGCGGCAGCTCCGAGAGCACCCACCCGAAGGAGCGCACCGGGAACGCCAGCAGGCCCAGCAGGTACGCGATCTGCACCAGGTCGCCCACGCCCACCGCGCCGGAGGCCGCGCGGAACGTGCCGACCACCAGCACCGCCAGCGTGCCCAGGGAGGGCAGGGCGTCGATCACCGGCTCGAACCCGCCGCGGGTGCGCCCGGCGGCCACGTTCGCCTCCCGCAGCCGGTCCGCGTCGCGGGCGAAGCGCTGCACCTCCTCGTCGCCCAGGCCCAGGGTCTTCACCACCAGCGCGCCCTCGAAGCTCTCGTGCGCGGTGGTGGAGACCTCCCCGCGCAGCTGCTGCACGCGCGTCACGCGCGGGGACATGCGCCGCTGGTAGACGACGTTCGCGGCCAGCAGCGCCGGCAGCACCAGCAGCGCCACCGCCGCCAGCACCGGGTCCGCCGCCGCCATCGCCACCCCCGCCACCGCGATGAGCACCACCACGCCCAGCGCGAACGGCAGCACGAACATCGCCTGCCAGGTGGCCTCCACGTCCGAGCCGGCCGTGGCCAGCAGCCGCCCGGCCGGGTGGGCGTGGTGCCAGGCCAGCGGCAGGTCCAGGTAGCGGCGCGCCAGCAGGCGGCGGTAGCGGGCCTGCAGGGCGAAGGCGACCATGCCCGCCCAGATGCGCCGCACGAGGATCCCGGCGACCGTCACCACGGTCACCGCCATCAGCGCGCCCCCGGCCAGCCACACCTCCGCCGTGCCGACCGACCCCGAGCCGGTGACGGCGGGCACGACGACCCGGTCGGTCACCCGCCCCACCAGCCAGCCCGTGGCGGCGGTGCCCGCGCCGTAGACCGCCGAGCCGACGATGGCCGTGCCGAACAGCCGCGGCTCCTCCCGGGCGCCGCGGGCCAGGGTGCGCATGCCGCTGAGGAAGGTGCCGCTCACTCCACGCAGCCTGTCACGGGTGCGGGCGTGGTGCCGGACGAGGCTTTCCCGGTCGCCCGGGGTGGCGCTGCGGGGTGCGGGGCGGTGTTCGCGGTCCGTCCGCTGGGTGTCAGGACCGGCTGCCGGAGCACTACCGTCACGTCGTGACCCCTGCCGCCTCCGCCCTCTTCCCCGGCGACCCGTCGGCCGGCGCGTTCGGTGATCCGACCCCCGCCCGGCGCGAGCTGGCCGGCGCGAGCTCCGCGCTGCTGGGGGCGGCGCACAACCTCCTGGCCAAGGCGCTGCGGGCCGTGCGCGAGGGGGACGAGGCGAGGGCGCGGCGCCTGACCGAGAGGGCGTTCGCGCTGCCGCACGACGAGCACGAGGGGGTCGTCCCTGCCTGGTGGGCCGCGTCGATGCTCCTGCACGACGCCGTCGACGCCGAGCTGGAGTCCTCCGCCGAGGACGACGACGCCTGGCTGGCGGTCGCCGAGCAGCTGCTGGGCACCGTGGACGGCGCCGTGGCCGACGTCCTGCGCAGCGCCCTCGTCGTCGCGGTGGAGGGTCACGAGCTCTCGGTGGCGGAGGTGCGGCGCGTCCGCGCGGTCGGCGGCGGCGTCAGCCCGGACGCGTGGCTGGAGCAGGATCCCGGCGGACCGCTCGAGGCCGTGCAGTTGGTGCTGCAGGTCCTGCGGACCACTGCGGCCTACGAGGCGGCCGTCGGTCGGCTCCGGGACGCCCGTGCCTGAGCCGGTCCTCCACGGGCCGGTGCTGACCGTCCTGCAGCCCTGGGCGACTCATGCACCTACTCTTAAAATGTTAGAGTAAGTGCATGGAACGGCTGGACGTCGACCACGCCCTCGAGTCGCCCCCCGAAGAGGTCGGTCGCGCTCTGAGCGCGTTGCCGGAGAGCCAGTGGTTCGAGCGCAAGAGCGCTCGCGTCAGCCCGGTGAAGTTGAGCCAGGCGGTCGTCGCCCTGGCCAACGCCGAGGGCGGCACGATCGTCGTCGGCCTCCACGACGGCCGGGTCGAGGGCACCGACGCGGATCCCCAGCACCGCAACGAGCTGCAGCAGGTCCACGTGCAGCACGTCCAACCCCCCGCCCGTGTCCACACGCGCCTGCTGCCCTGCCGAACCGACGACGGCCGGGACGACCACCTCCTCGTCGTGGACGTCAGCCCCGGCGACGACGTGCACGCCACCACCCGGGACGACGTGTACCTGCGGCTCGGCGACGAGACCCGCCGGCTCACCTACGTGCAGCGGCGCGAGCTGTTCTTCGACCGCAGGCAGGCCGGCTTCGAGTCCGAGCTCACCACCGTCCGGCTCGACGACGCCGACGCCGTTGATGCGGAGGCCGCGGCGCAGTACGCCGCCCGCGTGGGGCACCCCCAGTGGCGGGGTCTGCTCACAGCGCGCGGGCTGGCTCGAGACGGACGTCTGACGATCGCCGGCCTGCTCCTCTTCGGACGGCACCCCGGCAGCGAGCTGCCCAACGCCCACGTCCGCGTCACGCGGTTCGCCGGCCGGGAACGGGGCACCGGAGCTCGCCAGCAGGTGGTCTCGGACCAGCGGTTCGAGGGAGCCCTGCCGCGGCTGCTGGCCGACGTCTTCGAGCACGTCCGGCAGGTGCAGCCCCGCCGCCGGGCGCTCGGGCGCAGCGGACGCTTCGAGGACGCCCCGGCCGTCCCGGAGGACGCCTGGCTGGAAGGCGTGGTGAACGCCGTCGTGCACCGCTCCTACAGCTTGCAGAGCGATCACGTCCACGTCGACGTCTTCGACGACCGCGTCGAGGTCGAGAGCCCCGGCCGCTTCCCCGGGCTGTCCGACGTGCGGGACCCGCTGTCCATCCACCGCTTCGCGCGCAACCCCCGCATCGCTCGGGTGTGCGCGGACCTGGACTTCGGGCAGGAGTTCGGCGAGGGGATCCGCCGGATGTTCGACGAGATGCGGCTCGCGGGTCTGCAGCCACCCCTCTACCAGCAGACCGAGGGCAGCGTCCGGCTGACGCTGTCCACCGAGACCGACGGCCCGGGTGGCGACGGCCGGCTGCCCGAGGAGACCCGCCTGGTCGTCGCGGCGCTGCGGGAAGCCGGACGGCTGGGCACGCGCGACCTCGCCGAGGTCATGGGGCGCACGCGCCCGACCGCGATCAGGAAGCTCACCGAGATGCGTGAGCAGGGCGTCATCCGCTGGAACGGGCAGTCTCCGCGCGACCCGAGGGCCTACTGGGACCTGCCGGGGTAGTGCGGTGGTGTGGAGGCCGGCGATCTCGGTCTCCACACCACCGTGACGCTGGGGTCGCGAACCGGAGTCGACTACTTTTCTGGGCAGCTGACTCCTGTGGGAGGCAGGTGGACCTGACCCGTCTCGCCGCCGAAGGTGTCGTCCGTGCGCAACCCCAGCGCCAGCCCGCCGGCCACCACCGCCACCCCCGCCCACACCACCGCCCCGGGCACCGGCCCGCCCAGCAGCACGCCCCCGGCGGCGGCCGCCACCGGCGCCACCCCGGTGAGCAGCCCGGCCCGCCCGGCGCCCAGGCGGCGCACCGCGGAGTACCAGAGGACGAACGCGACGGCGGTGACGCCGAGCGCGAGGTAGGCGGTGGCGAGCAGGTCGGGCGCGGTGAGGGTGAGCGCGGCGCCCGGGCCGTCGAGGACGACGGCGAGGGCGGCGAAGGCGAGCGCGGCCATCGCCGTGGTGTGCACCGACACGCCCCACGCGCCGTGGCGGGTCAGCACCGGCACGGCGAGCAGGGTGAACCCCGCCTCGCACGCCAGCACCACCAGCGCCCACGCCAGGCCGGTGGCGTCGCTGCGCCCGAAGCCCTGCACGAGCACCGCCCCGCCGGTGACGACCGCCGCGGCCACCGCGGCGCGCGCCTCGGGCCGGCGCCGCTCCAGCAGCGGGCCCAGCACCGCCAGCAGCAGCGGCACGCTCGCCACCGCCACGCCGAGCACGGCGGGTTCGGCGTGGGCGGCGCCGCGCACGAGGGCGACGTTGAAGAGCACCAGCCCGGCCGCGCACACCCCGGCCAGCCAGGCCCACTCCGCCCCGCGCGGGCGGTGCAGGCGCTGCCCGCCCAGGCGCGCGGCGGTCAGCAGCAGCAGGCACGCCGCGGCGTAGCGCAGCGCCTGCACCGTCCACAGCGGGGCGTCGGCCAGCGCGCCGGACACGGCGGCGCTGCCGCCGACGAGGACCATCGCGGCGGCGCCGGTGAGCGCCGCCGCCCGGCCCCCGGCGGGTGCGGGGCGGGCGGGTGCGGCCGGGAGCGCGGGGGAGGCGGGTGCGGTCACGCCTGCGATGCTGACCGCGCGGTGGACCGCTCGACAGGTCCGATCGCGGCCGGGTCGAGGGGACCGATCGGGGGAGCGGCGTGGAGGGGACGGGCACCGACTTCCTGTCCCTGGACGTGCGCGCGGTGCCGCGCGGCAGGGTCACCGAGGAGCTCGTGCGGCGGCTGCGCGAGGCGGTCGCCGACGCCCGCCTCGCGCCCGGCGACGCGCTGCCGCCCAGCCGCGTGCTCGCCGCGGACCTCGGCGTCTCGCGCGGCGTGGTCGTCGAGGCGTACCGGCGCCTGGCCGACGAGGGGCTCGTCGCCGCGCGCACCGGCTCGGCCACCCGGGTGCTCGCCGGCGCGGTGCCCCGGGGACCCGCCCCGCCCGCCCCACCGCCGGAGGTCGAGCCGGAGTCGGGGTTCCCGCGCGAACCCGCGCGCCTGCCGCTGCGCACCACGGGCGTGGAGTTCACCCTCGCCCCGGGCGTTCCCGACCTGGCGGCGTTCCCGCGCGCGGCGTGGCTGCGCGCCGAGCGCGCGGTCCTGCAGCGGGCCGGCGCCACCGACCTCGGCTACGGCGACCCGCGCGGGCACCCCCGGCTGCGCGCGGAGCTGGCCGGCTGGCTCGCCCGCACCCGGGGGTTGCGGGTGGACGCCGAGGACGTCGTCGTGGTCGCCGGCGTCGCGCAGTCCCTGGCGCTGCTCGCGCGGGTCCTGCACGCGCGCGGCGAGCGGCGCATCGGCGTGGAGGACCCCGGCTCGCGCGGGGCCCGCGACGAGCTGGCGCACTGGGGCCTGGAACCCGAACCCGTCCCCGTCGACGCCGACGGCGTGCGGGTGGACGCGCTCGCCGCCGCCGGGGTGGGTTCGGTGCTGCTCACGCCCGCGCACCAGTTCCCCACCGGCGTGGTCCTCGCCCCGCACCGGCGCCGCGAGCTGCTGGCCTGGGCGCGCGGCGGCGGACTGGTCGTGGAGGACGACTACGACGCCGAGCACCGCTACGACCGCGCCCCCGTGCCGGCGCTGCACGCCTCCGCGCCCGAGCGCGTCGCCCACACCGGCAGCACCTCCAAGACCCTGGCGCCCGCGGTGCGGATCGGCTGGCTCATCGCCCCGCCCGCGCTGCGGGCGGAGCTGGTGGCGGCCAAGCACGCCAGCGACCTGGGCACCCCCGCCCTGCTGCAGCTCGTGCTCGCCGAGCTGCTGGCCGGCGGCGACCTGGAGCGCCACGTGCGCCGGGTGCGCGCCCGCCACCGCGCCCGCCGCGACGCGCTGCTGGCCGCGCTGCACCGGCACCTGCCCGCCGCCCGCGTGCAGGGCGTGGCCGCCGGGCTGCACCTGCTGGCCCTGCTGCCGCACCTGGAACCGGGCGCCGACGTGGAGGTCGCCGCGCGCGCCGCCGAGGCGGGGGTCCTGGTGCACCCGCTGTCCTGGCACCGGGTGCGGCCCGGCCCGCCCGGGCTGGTGCTGGGGTACGCGGCCACCGCGCCCGACGCGCTGGACGAGGCGGTGCGCAGGATCGCCCCGCTGGTGAGCGCGCGGCGGTGAACCCGCGGCGGTGAACACCGGGCGGCGAACGTCGAGCGGCGAACCCGGAGGAGAACTCCCCCTGGGGGGGGGGGGGGCTGGGGGGGCTGCGTGGTTGGGCGGCGGGGGGGGGGGGGGGGGGGGG
>NZ_JBJLSG010000047.1:0-31558 GCF_050871925.1 Kineococcus gurbantunggutensis | reverse complement strand
CCCCCCCCGCCCCCCCCCCCCCCCCCCCCCGCCCCCCCGCCCCGCGCCCCCCGGGGGGGGGCCCCCCCGCCCCCCCCCCCCCCCCCCCCGGGCTCAGTCCTCCCGCGCCCCGCGCAGGCGCTCCATCTCGCGCCGGTCGCGCTTGGTGGGGCGCCCGGCGCCGCGGTCGCGGTTGCCGAACGCCCCGAAGAACTCGTCCCTCGGCGGCGGGGGAGGGGAGTTGTCCACGTACGCCTGCGCGGCGACCGGCGCACCCACCCGCTTGGTCAGCGGCTGCACCACCTCGAAGACGCGCTCGTAGCCCTCGGCGCGCACGCGCACCTCGTCGCCGGGCACCACCTTCGTGGCGGGTTTGGCGCGCTCGCCGTTCACGCGCACGTGCCCCGCCTTGACGGCGCTCGCGGCGACCGAGCGGGTCTTGTACAGCCGCACCGCCCAGACCCACTGGTCGACCCTGGTCACCCTCGCCCCACCGCCCGCGTCAGGAGCCCGACAGGACCCCGTCGACCAGCTCCTGCGCCTCGGACTGCACCTGGCGCAGGTGGTCGGCGCCCTTGAAGGACTCCGCGTAGATCTTGTACACGTCCTCGGTGCCGGAGGGGCGGGCGGCGAACCACGCGTTCTCCGTCACGACCTTCAGCCCGCCGATCTTCGCGCCGTTGCCGGGCGCCTCGGTGAGCTTGGCGACGATCCGCTCGCCGGCGAACTCCTGCGCGGTGACCTGCTCGGCGGACAGCTTCGACAGCGTCGCCTTCTGCTCGCGGGTGGCCGCGGCGTCGCTGCGCTTGTACTGCGGCTGGCCGTGCTTGGCGATGAGGTCGCCGTAGTGCTCGCTGGGGGTGCGGCCGGTGGTGGCGATGATCTCCGAGGCCAGCAGCGCCAGCAGGATGCCGTCCTTGTCGGTGCTCCACACCGACCCGTCGCGGCGCAGGAACGAGGCGCCGGCGCTCTCCTCGCCGCCGAAGCCGACGGAGGCGTCCAGCAGGCCCGGCACGAACCACTTGAACCCGACGGGGACCTCCAGCAGCGTGCGGCCCAGGTCCTGCGCCACCCGGTCGATCATCGAGCTGGACACCAGCGTCTTGCCGATCGCGGCGCCGGCCGGCCAGCCGTCGCGGGTGGAGAACAGGTACTGGATCGCCACCGCGAGGTAGTGGTTGGGGTTCATCAGCCCCGCGTCGGGGGTGACGATGCCGTGACGGTCGGAGTCGGCGTCGTTGCCGGTGGCGACCTGGAACTCCGAGCGGCGGTCGATGAGGGAGTGCATCGCCGACGGCGAGGAGCAGTCCATGCGGATCTTGCCGTCCCAGTCCAGCGTCATGAACCGCCAGGTGGGGTCCACCAGCGGGTTCACCACGGTGAGGTCCAGGCGGTGCCGCTCGGCGATGGCCGCCCAGAACTCCACGCTCGCCCCGCCCAGCGGGTCGGCGCCGATGCGCACCCCCGCGGAGCGGATCGCGTCGATGTCCAGCACGTTGGGCAGGTCGTCGACGTAGGTGCCCAGGAAGTCGTAGCCCTGCGCGGCGGCGCGCGCCTTCGCGAACGGCACGCGCCGCACGCCCTCCAGGCCGGCCTCGAGGTAGGCGTTGGCCCTCTCGGCGATCCAGCCGGTGGCGTCGGTGTCGGCCGGGCCGCCGTTCGGCGGGTTGTACTTGAACCCGCCGTCGCGCGGGGGGTTGTGCGAGGGGGTGACGACGATGCCGTCGGCCAGGCCCGGGCCGCTGGTGCGCACGCGCGCGCCGTCGCGGTTGGCGCGCAGGATCGCGTGCGAGACCGCCGGGGTGGGCGTCCAGGAGTCGCGGTCGTCGACGAGGACGGTGACGTCGTTGGCGCCGAGGACCTCCAGCGCCGAGGTCCACGCCGGCTCCGAGAGGGCGTGGGTGTCGCGGCCCAGGAAGAGCGGGCCGTCGTAGCCCTGCTCGCGGCGGTGGTCCACGATCGCCTGGGTGGTGGCGAGGATGTGCTGCTCGTTGAAGGCGGCGTCCAGGCTGGAGCCGCGGTGCCCGGAGGTGCCGAAGGACACGCGCTGGGCGACGTCGGAGGGGTCCGGGGCGACCGCGTAGTAGGCCGTGACGACGTGCGCGACGTCGATGAGGTCGGAGGCTTCGGCGTGCTGACCCGCCCGCGGGTTCGTCATGGTCCCTCTTCCGTGCCGGTGGCGTGCTGACGTGCGGGTGTCGATGCTGCACCCGCGGGCGCCACCCTGCCAGCCCTCGCGCCGGCCCGGCAGCCCCGCGGCCGGTCAGGCGGGGGAGCCCCCGCGGGCGCGGGCGGCCTCGTGGCGGCGGGCGTGGGCGCGCAGGTGGCCCAGCAGGGCGGCGAGCAGGGTGATCGCCGCGGCCACCGCCAGGCCCGCGGAGATGTGCCAGCGCAGCAGCGCGGCGCCGGCGGCGGCCCCGGCCAGGATGAGCAGCACCGCGCCGAGCCGGCGCCGCCAGCCCTCGCCCGTGCCGCCGGCCAGGCGGGAGTCGGCGGCCAGGCCCGTCAGCGTGGAGGTCACCACGACGGTGGTGACGTCCTTGACCGCCAGGCGGCGGGCGGCGGCGGCCTGCGCCCCCATGAGCAGGCCCAGCAGCGCCGTGACCACCAGGGCGCCGGCGGGGGGCGTGCCGCCCGGCTCGACCGGGACGGCGTCGCCCAGGGCGGCGACGACGCCGGCCAGCGCGGCCAGCCCGGCGCCCACGAGCGCGAAGACGACAGTGGAGGCGGTCGTCCACCCCTTGCCGGCCCGGCGCAGGACCCGCCCGACGGCCGCCGCGCCGGCCAGGAACGTCAGCAGCGCCAGCACCGGGCCCACGACCGGCAGGTCCTCCGCGCCGGTCAGCGCCATGCCCAGGATGACGACGTTGCCGGTCATGTTGGCCGTGAAGACGCGGTCCAGGCCCAGGTAGCCGACGGCGTCGACGACGCCGGTGGAGAACGTCAGCGTGAGCATGAGCGCCAGGTGCCAGGACTCGGGGCGGACGGGGTTTCGCGGCACGGGGCCTCCGATCGTCGGGCCCGGCGGGAGCGGGCGGGGTGGCCGGGACCGTACCGGAGGACCGGCCGGCCCGGACGCGTCACGCGGGTGTCCACGATCCGAAACACCGGTGAAACACCCTGTCCCTACGGTGACCGGATCGTATACGTTCCCGGTCCACCAGCCGGTGAGGGAGGACTCCCGTGAACACCAGGACGACAGCGCGCGCCGGGGCGGCGGCCGCGGCGCTGCTCAGCCTCGCCGCGTGCGTGCCGGTGCAGCCGGTGCGCCCCGCGCCACCGCGCGAGGACGTCACGGGCGTGCCGGTCGGCGCGCGGACCGTGCGCGAGGGCGGTGACCTCGTCATGGGGCTGTCCTCCGAGCCGGACCGGCTGGACCCGACGACGTCCTCCTCGCTCTACACGCGCTACGTCATGAACGCCGTGTGCGAGAAGCTCTACGACATCGACGCCGAGGGCGAGATCGTCCCTCAGCTCGCCGCGGCCCTGCCGAGCGTCTCGCCCGACGGGCTCACCGTGACGATCCCCGTGCGCACCGACCCGGTGTTCGCCGACGGGACCCCGTTCGACGCCTCCGCCGTGGCCACCACGCTCACGCGCAACCTCACGCTGGAGGGTTCCACCCGCAGGAGCGAGCTCGGGCCGCTGGAGGAGGTCAGCGCCCCCGACGCCTCCACCGTCGTGCTGCGGTACGCGCGGCCGTTCTCGCCGATCACGGCGGCGCTCGCCGACCGCGCGGGGATGGTGATGTCCCCCACGGCGCTGGAGCAGCGGGGGGAGGAGTTCGGCGACCACCCCGTGTGCGTGGGGCCGTTCCGGTTCGCCGAGCGCGTGCCGCAGACGTCGATCAGGGTCGAGCGCGACCCGCTGTACTACGCCGCGGACGAGGTCCACCTGGACTCGATCACCTACCGCATCATGAACGACGCGAACATCCGCGCCGCGAACCTGCGCTCGGGCGACGTGCAGGTCGCCGACTCCCTGTCCCCGCAGGACATCGACGCCCTGGCCCGCGAGGAGGGCGTCGGCCTGCTGCAGACCGGTTCCTACGGGTACCAGGCGGTCACGTTCAACGTCGGCAACACCGACGGCGCCGGCGAGCCCCCCGGGCGGATCGACACGCCGCTGGCGACCGACCCGCGCGTGCGCGAGGCGTTCTCCCTGGCGGTGGACCGCACCGCCCTGGTGAACTCCGTCTTCAACGACTACTACGAACCGGCCTGCTCGTTCCTGTCCCCGGACAGCACGTTCTCCACCCCCGCCAGCGAGGCGTGCCCGCCGCACGACCCGCAGCGCGCCAAGCAGCTGCTCGCAGAGGCGGGGGTGGCGCTGCCGTACCGGATCCGGCTGGCGACGTCGAACACCGCCGACTCCCTGCGCCTGGCGCAGGCGCTGCAGGCCAGCGTCGCCGACACGGGTTTCCAGGTCGTCATCGAGCCGATCGAGTACTCCACCCTGCTGGACGTGCAGTCCGAGGGCGACTTCGAGGCCGTGCAGCTCGGCTGGTCCGGGCGGGTGGACCCGCACGGCAACACCAGCAGCTTCCTGACCACCGGGGCGGGCAGCAACTACTCCGGCTACTCGAACCCCGAGGCCGACGACCTCGTGCGGCGGGCCTCGCAGAGCACCGACCCGGCCGAGCGCGCGGAGCTGTACGGCCGGCTGGTGCAGGTCGTCCAGCGCGACAACCCGCTCGTCTACCTGTACCGGGTGCGCAGCACCACCGGGTACGTCTCGCGCGGCGAGGACGCGGTGGCCGGGATCGAGACCTACTCCGACGGCGTGGTGCGGCTGGGCCGCGCCGCGTTCGTCCAGAGCGACGAGTGAGGAGAGGACCGTGGCACGTTTCCTGCTGACCCGCGTGTGGCAGAGCGCCGTGACGCTGCTGCTGGCGTCGGTCGTCGTCTTCGCCGGGGTGCGCGCCCTGCCCGGCGATCCCGCCCTGGCCGCCGCCGGGGAGGAGGCCACCCCGGAGCAGGTGGCCGCCGTGCGCGCCGAACTGGGCCTGGACCAGCCGCTGCCGGTGCAGTACTGGCGCTTCCTCACCGACCTCGCCTCCGGCGACCTGGGCACCTCCGTGCGCACCGGGACGCCGGTGAGCGAGCTCATCGCCGCCACGCTGCCGGTGACGGTGTGGCTGTCGGCGTACGCGCTGCTCGTCGCCCTCGTCGTCGGCCTGGGCGCCGGCGTCCTGGCGTCGGTCAAGCGCGGGTGGTCGGAGTTCTCGCTGAACTCGCTGTCCCTGCTGGGGCTGAGCGTGCCGAGCTTCTGGCTGGGGCTGCTGGCGATCCTGTACCTGGCCGTGGGCGCCGGCTGGTTCCCCGCCTCCGGGTACGTCTCGCCCCTGGAGGACCCGCTGCGCGCCCTGCACCACCTGACGCTGCCCGCCCTGGTGCTCGGCGCTGGCACCGCCGCCGTCGTCATGCGGCAGACGCGCGCCTCGATGCTGCAGAACCTCTCCGCCGACTACGTGCGCACCGCCCGGGCCGGGGGCGCCTCGCGCTCGCGGGTCGTGCTGCGCTTCGCGCTGCGCAACTCCCTCGTCGTGGTCGTCACCCTCGTCGGCCTCCAGCTCGGCGGGCTGGTCTCCGGCGCCGTGGTCACCGAGCGCATCTTCGGGCTGCCCGGGTTCGGCAAGCTCACCCTGGACTCGGTGTTCAGCCGCGACTACCCCGTCGTCGAGGGCGTCGTGCTCGTCGTCACCCTCGCCTACGTCCTCATCAACCTGGCGGTCGACGTGCTCTACACGGTGCTCGACCCCCGCATCCGCGTCGCGGGAGGAACCCGGTGACCACACCCCCGAACACCCCCGGCCCGGGCACGGGCACCGGCACGGGCGCGGGCGCGGCCACCGCGCTCGCCCCCGCCCCCGGCCGCCTCGAGGTCGACCTGGGCACCGACCGCTGGCGGGTGGCGCGGCACGTGCTGCGCGACCGCCTGGGCCTGACCGGCGCGGTGCTGCTCGTGCTCGTCGTCGGGGCCGCCGTCCTGGCGCCGCTGCTGGCCCCGCACCCGCCCGCGCAGGTGCACTTCGAGACCCCGTTCCAGCAGCCGCGCACCGTGGGGTTCCCGCTGGGCACCGACGACCTCGGGCGCGACGTCCTCTCCCGCGTGCTGTTCGGGGCGCGCGCCTCCCTGCAGGTCGGGGTGCTGGCCGTGGCCCTGTCCGTCGTGGTGGGCACCGCGCTGGGCATGGCCGCCGGGTACTGGCGGCGCCTGGACGGCGTGGTCTCGCGCCTGACGGACGTGGCGCTGGCGTTCCCGTTCCTGGTGCTGGCCGTGGGCCTGGCCGCGATCCGCGGCGCGAGCCTGTCGAACGCGGCGATCGCGCTGGGCGTGGCGCACGTGCCGCAGGTGGTGCGCGTGGTGCGCGCGGAGACGCTGCGCCTGAAGGGCGCCGACTACGTGCTGGCCGCCCGCACGATGGACGCCTCCGGCGCGCGCATCCTGGCCACCCACGTGCTGCCCAACGCGCTGCCCGCGGTCGTCGTGCAGGCCACGGTCATCATGCCCGCGGTCGTCATCGGCGAGGCGCTGCTGTCCTTCCTCGGCCTGGGGGTGCAGCCGCCCACGCCGAGCCTGGGCATCATGCTCTCCGACGCGCAGCAGTACATCTTCCGCGCGCCGTCCGCGGCGCTGTTCCCCGGCCTGGCGATCGTGCTCATCTGCCTGGCGTTCAACCTGCTCGGCGACGCCCTGCGCGACGCCCTCGACCCCGGAGGATCCCGGTGACCACCAACCCCGCCTTCACGGCGCCGCCCGCGGACACCACCCGCCCCACCCTGCGCGGCACGTTCGGCATGACGGCCTCCACGCACTGGCTGGCCACCGCCACCGGGCAGTCCGTGCTGGAGCGCGGCGGCAACGCCTTCGACGCCGCGGTGGCCGCCGCGTTCGTCCTGCACGTCGTCGAGCCGCACCTCAACGGCCCCGGCGGCGACATGACGGCGGTGTTCGCCACCGCCGCCGACCCCACCCCCGTGGTGCTCAACGGGCAGGGCCCGGCCCCGGCCGCGGCGACGATCGAGCACTACCGCGGCGAGGGCCTGGACCTCGTGCCCGGCGCCGGCGGCCTGGCCGCCGCCGTGCCCGGCGCGGTGGACGCCTGGCTGGTGCTGCTGCGCGACCACGGCACGTGGGAGCTGGCCGACGTCCTCGAACCGGCCATCGGCTACGCCCGCGACGGGCACCCCGTCGTCGGCCGGGTGGGCACCACCATCGCCTCCGTCGCGGACCTCTTCCGCGAGCACTGGCCCACCTCGGCGGCGCTGTGGATGCCCGAGGGTCGCGTCCCGGCCGCCGGGGAGCTGGTGAGGAACCCGGCGTGGGCGCGCACCCTGGAGCGCCTGGTCGCGGCGGGCGAGGGGGAGGGCACCCGCGAGGCGCGCATCGAGGCGTTCCGCCGCGAGTGGCGCGAGGGGTTCGTCGCCCGCGAGGCGGTGGAGTTCCTGCGCACCCCGCACCGGCACTCCTCCGGCACCGACCACGCCGCCGTCATCGAGGTGGCCGACTTCGCCGCGTTCTCCGCCGGGTACGAGCCGGCCTGCACGCTGGAGTTCCGCGGCACCACCGTCGCCAAGACCGGCCCGTTCGGGCAGGGCCCGGTGCTGCTGCAGGCGCTGGCGATCCTCGACGGCTTCGACGACGCCGACCTGGACCCCTCCACCGAGCGCGGCGCCCACCACGTGCTGGAGGCCCTCAAGCTCGCCCTGGCCGACCGCGACGCGCACTACGGCTCCGCCGCCGACCCGGCCGTCCTGGCGCACCTGCTCTCCCCGCAGTACGCCGAGGAGCGCCGCGCCCTGATCACCGAGCGCGCCAGCCTGGAGTTCCGCCCCGGCCGCGTGGGCGGGGCCGAGCCGTTCGTGCCGCCGCTGCGCACCGAGGCCCCCGAGGCCGTGGGCGTGGGGGAACCCACCCTGGGCGAGCCCACCGTGGAGGCCGTGGGCACCACCCGCGGCGACACCTGCCACGTCGACGTCGTCGACCGCTGGGGCAACGTCGTCTCCGCCACCCCCTCCGGCGGCTGGCTGCAGTCCTCGCCCACCGTGCCCGAGCTGGGGTTCTGCCTGGGCTCGCGGCTGCAGATGACGTGGCTGGAGGAGTCCTCCCCCTCCGCGCTGCGACCCGGGCAGCGCCCGCGCACCACCCTGACCCCCACCCTGCTGCTGCGCGACGGCGTGCCCGTGGAGGCCCTGGGCACCCCCGGCGGCGACCAGCAGGACCAGTGGCAGCTCGTGTACCTGCTGCGCCGCCTCGTCGGCGGCTACGAGCCCCAGCAGGCCATCGACGCGCCCTCCCTGCACACCACCTCCATGCCCGGCTCGTTCTGGCCGCGCACCTGGACCCCCGGCGGCGCCGTCGTCGAGCCCCGCCTGGGCGAGGACGTCGTCGCCGGCCTGGAGCGCCGCGGGCACGTCGTCACCCGCGCCGGGGACTGGAGCCTGGGCCGGCTCTCCAGCGTCGGGCGCGACCCGGCCACCGGCGTGCTGCACGCCGCCGCGAACCCGCGCGGCGCCCAGGGCTACGCGGCGGGGCGGTGAACCCCGTGGAAGACCACCTGGAGGAGGACCCCGTGCAGGACCCCGCCGAGCTGCTGCGCGTGGAGGGCCTGGACGTCGGCTACACCACCGCCGCCGGCCCCGCGCAGGTCGTGCACGGCGTGGACCTCGTGGTGCGCCGCGGGCAGCGCGTGGCCGTCGTCGGCGCCTCCGGCTCGGGCAAGTCCACCACCGCCGCCGCCGTCCTGGGCCTGCTGCCCGGCACCGGCCGCGTCACCGGCGGGCGCGTCCTGATCGGCGGCGAGGACGTCACCGCCGCGCTGCGCGCCGGCGACGAGCGCCGGCTGCGGCGCCTGCGCGGCCGGCAGGTCGGCCTGGTGCCGCAGGACCCGATGTCCAACCTCAACCCCTCCGCGCGGGTGGGCCGGCAGGTCGCCGCCGTCCTGGAGGTGCACGGCCTGGCCCGCGGCGCCGCCGCCCGCGCGCGCGCCGTGGAGCTGCTCACCGAGGCCGGCATCCCCGAGGCCGCCCGCCGCGCCAAGCAGTACCCGCACGAGTTCTCCGGCGGGATGCGCCAGCGCGTGCTCATCGCCATGGCGCTGGCCGCCGAGCCGGAGCTGCTCGTCGCCGACGAACCCACCTCCGCGCTCGACGTCACCGTGCAGCGGCAGATCCTCGACCACCTCGAGCGGCTCACCGCCGCCCGCGGCACCTCCCTGCTGCTCATCACCCACGACCTGGCCCTGGCCGCCGAGCGCTGCGACGAGGTCGTGGTGATGTCCGACGGGCGCGTCGTCGAGCGCGGCCCGGCGCGCGCGGTCCTGCACGAGCCGCAGCACGAGTACACCCGCCGGCTGGTGGCCGCCGCCCCGGCCGCCGCCGCGCGCACCACCCCGCGCGCGGTGCCCCTCGCCGCCACGCTGGAGGAACCCGTCCTCGTGGTGCGCGACCTCGTCAAGGAGTACCGGGTGCGCGGGCAGCGCGAGAGGCTGCGCGCCGTGGACGGGGTCTCCTTCACCGTGCGGCGCGGCACCACCACCGCCGTCGTCGGCGAGTCCGGCTCCGGCAAGTCCACCACCGCCAAGCTCGTCCTGGGCCTGGAGCAGCCCACCGCCGGGGAGGTCCGCGCCACCGGCGGCCGGCGCGAGCTGCAGCCGGTGTTCCAGGACCCGCACGGCTCCCTGGACCCGACGATGACCGTGGAGCGCCTGGTCGACGAGCCGCTGCGGGTGTTCCGCGTCGGCGACGCGCGCAGCCGCCGCGCCCGCGTCGGCGAGCTGCTCGACCACGTCGCCCTGCCGCGCACCCTGGCGCAGCGCCGGCCCGCGGAGCTGTCCGGCGGGCAGCGCCAGCGCGTGGCCATCGCCCGCGCCCTGGCGCTGGACCCCGCGCTGGTGGTGTGCGACGAGGCGGTCTCCGCCCTGGACGTGCTCGTGCAGCAGCAGGTGCTCCAGCTCCTGGAGCGGCTGCAGGACGAGCTCGGGCTGAGCTACCTGTTCATCACCCACGACCTCGCCGTCGCCCGCCACGTCGCCCACGACGTGCTGGTGATGCGCCGCGGTCGCGTCGTCGAGCAGGGCGGGGTCCACGAGGTGTTCGACGCCCCGCAGCACGAGTACACCGCGGACCTGCTCTCGGCCATCCCCGGCCGGGCCGCCTGAGGTGGGTGCCAGCGCCGAGCGCGTCACCGCGGCCCTGCGCACCGACGTCCTCACCGGCGCCCTGGCCCCCGGCGCCCGGCTGACCGAGCCCCTCCTGCAGGAGCGCTACGGCACCTCCCGGGTGCCGGTGCGCGAGGCGCTGCGCGCGCTGGCCGGGGAGGGGTTCGTGGAGCTGCGGCCCAACGCGGGCGCGCGCGTGGCTCAGGTCCCCGTCGACGACCTCGCCGACCTGTACGCGGTGCGGTGCGTCGCCGAGGGCGTCACCGCCGCGCGCTGCGCCGAGCTCGTCGCCGCCGGCCGCGGCGAGGACCTCCTCGCCGCGCTCGACCGGGTCGTGGAGGAGGGTTTCGCGGCCGTCGCCGAGGGCCGGCGCGCCGACGGCGCCCGGCTCAACGCCGAGTTCCACGAGCGCGTGGCCGCCGCCTCCGGCGCGCGCAGCATGGCGCAGGTGCTGCGCTGGGCCTCGGACCGCATCCGCTGGGCGTACGCCACCACGGTGCCGCAGCAGGGGCAGCGGGCGTGGACGGAGCACCGCCGCATCGCGCGCGCCATCGCCTCGGGGGACCCGCGGCGCGCGGCGGACGCCATGGAGCGCCACGTCGCCGCCTCCGCCCGCGCCTTCCGCGACCCGGCCCGCGAGGCCGTGCGCGGGTAGCGCGCGGGTAGCGCCCCGCGCAGCGCGACGGGGCCGGGTGGAGGTGTCCACCCGGCCCCGTCGCCTCCCGCGCGAGGTGCGCCTCAGGAGGTGCGGTGCGCGCCCTCCGCGGGGAGCTGGATCGTGCGGTGCCCCTCGGGGACGTCGCCGGCGGCGGGGCGGCGGTCCTCCCCGACGGTGGGCTCGGCCTTCGGCCGGCCGCGGCGGTGGTCCCACACGTCGCGGGCGATGACCTGCACGATGCTCGCCACCGGGATCGCCAGCAGCGCGCCGAGGATCCCGGCCAGCTCCACCGCCAGCAGGATCGCCACGATCACCGTCAGCGGGTTCAGCTTGACGGTGCGCGAGAAGATCAGCGGCTGCAGCAGGTGGTTCTCCAGCTGCTGGTAGACCAGGAAGAACACCACCACGGCGATGCCCGCCGGCACCGAGTGCACGAACCCGGCGATCGAGGCCACCACCGCGCCGATGGTCGCGCCGACCAGTGGGATCAGGTCGGTGATCCCCACGAACAGGGCGATCAGCCCGGCGAACGGCACGCCGGCGATCTTCAGCACCGCGTACGTCAGCGCGCCGCAGATGACGCTGATGAGCAGGTTGCCCGACAGGTACCCGGTCACCGACTTCGCGCAGTCCGCGCCCACCCGGCGCAGGCGCACCGCGGTCGGCGGGTGGAACAGGTTCACGAACCCGTCCACGACCTTCGGGCCCTCCAGGACCATGAGGAACGCCAGCACGAAGATCGACGCCGCGCCGGCCAGGCCGCTGGCCACGCCCGACAGCACGCCGGCGGCCGGGGTCGTCAGGCCCGTGGCGAAGGAGCGGATGCGGTCCTCGTTGTCCTGCGCGTACTGCAGCGCGTTCGTGCGCTCCAGCAGGGTGCCCACCGGGCCGCGCCCGGCGCGCGCGTCGTCGATCAGCTGGGGCAGCTGCCCGGCGAAGCGCGTGCCCTCCTGCGCCAGCGGCACCACGAACAGGGTCCCGACGCCCGCCAGCGCCAGGACGATGAGCAGGAAGACGAGCAGCGTCGCCAGCGAACGGCGCCGGCCGCCGAGGAGCTTGCGCTCCACCCACCCCACGACGGGGTAGAGGGCCACGGCGAAGAACGCCGCGACCACGATCCACGTCAGCACCTGCAGCGTGTGCACCACGAGGTACAGCAGGAACGCGGTGGCCAGCAGCAGGCCGATCGCCGTGACGATCGTGCGCACCGTGCCCGAGGAGGGGGCGCGCTCGTCGGAGATGCCGCCCAGGGCGGGGGCCCCGACAGGGGTGTTTTCGGTCACGAACCACGATGGTGCGTCCTGGACCCCGTTCCCGCACGGCGAGCGCGCGGGCGCCGTGCGTGGTCGGAGCGTGGTCGGCGCGGGCGCGGGGGGCGCGGGACCGGCGCGCCGCCGGCCCCGCGCGCACGCGCCCGTCAGGCGAACTCGGGGCTGCCCAGGCCGTCCACCCAGGCGCGCACCTGCGCCTCGTCGTCGGTGAACGCCAGCGACAGCAGCAGCAGCAGGCGCGCCTTCTGCGGCAGCAGGTCCTCCATGCCGATCACGCCGGGCGCGGGCTCGCCGCCGTCGTAGACCGCGCCGGAACCGGTGCGGGTGGTCGCGCCGAACAGCACCCCCTGCTCGATCGCCGCGGTGCGGGCCTCGCGCATCGCCGGGGAGATCCCGCCCGCGCCGGTGCCCGCGGTGACCACGCCCTCCACGCCCGCGGCGGCGAACGCGGAGATCGCCTCCCCGCCGGCCTCCTGGTACGAGTACGCGATCTCCACGCGCGGCAGGTCCGCCGGCGCGATCGTGGAGACGTCGAACGGGGTGGCCCACCCGCGCTGCCCGCACAGCTCGGCGCGCGCGGGGGCGCGGCGGGTCGTCACGCGCTGCTCGTCGACCACGCCGAGGGCGCCGAACTGCCCGCCGTCGAAGGTGTCCATCCGCAGCGCGTCGGTCTTGGTGACCTCGCGCGCCGCGTGGAACTCGTCGTTGAGCATGACCACCGTGCCGAAGCAGGTCGTGTCGCCGCTGGCGGCCAGGCGCACCGCGTTGAACAGGTTCGCCGGGCCGTCCGCGCCGATCACGTTCGAGGGTCGCATCGCGCCGGTGAGCACGACCGGCTTGTCGCTGCGCACCGTCAGGTCCAGCCAGTACGCGAACTCCTCCATGGTGTCCGTGCCGGTGGTGACGACGACCCCGTCGGAGGTCTCCAGCGCCGCGTCCACCGCCAGGGTCAGCTCGCGGAACTGCTCGATCGTGTACCCGCTGGATCCGGCGTTGCCGAACTGCACGGTCCCCACCTCGGCCACCCCGCCCAGCTCCGGCTGCAGCGCGCCGACCAGGTCCGCGATCGGCACCTGCCCGGCCCGGTACGTCTGCAGCGCGTCGCGCGTCTCCGCCAGGCCCGCGATGGTGCCGCCGGTGCCGATGACCGTCACCTGCGGGGTGCCGTCCCCGGGGCGGACCGGGCGTCCGGGGCGCCCGGGGTGGCCGGGGTGCGCCGGGCGCGCGTCGGGCGCGGCGGGTGCTGCGGCGACGGCGGCGGGCGCGGCGGCGGGCGCGGCGGCGGGGGCCGGTGCCGTGCTCGCGCCCGCGGGCAGGACCGTGGAGGCGCCGAGGGCGATGCCCGCCGCGAGCGTGCCGGAGACGAGGGCGGTGGTGAGGGTGGAACGACGGGACACGGGGTTTCCCTCCAGGTGGTCGGCGCGCCGGTCGGCCCGGCGCGCCGCACCCTAGGGACCTCCTGTGTCGCCGCTGTTACGGATCACGCGCTCCCGCAACGCGCCCGAAACGCGCCGCTCACGGGGCCGCCGGCGCCGCACCCAGGTGCAGCACCACCTGCCCGCCGTTCTCCACCGCCGCCTGCACCGTCCGCAGCTGCAGCAGCGCCGGGTCCTGCGCCAGCGCCCGCGAGCCGTTCGCCAGCGCCCGCAGCGCCGCCGTCTCCCCGCGCGCCCGCTCCAGCCGCGCCTGCGCCTCCAGGCGCGCGGACGAGACCTCCAGCAGCGCCCGCCGCACCTCGCCCGGCGCCGCCACGTCGCGCAGCGACACCTCCAGCACCTGCACGCCCAGCCGCGCCGAACCCGCCGCGACCGCCGCCGTCAGCTCCGCCGTCGCCGCCGCCCGGCCGCCGACCACCTCGTCCAGGCCGCGCGCCGCGATCCAGTCCCGCGCCGCCACCTGCGCGCTCAGCCGCACGTCGTCCACCGGGTCCGCCGACACCCCCAGGAACGCCACCGGGTCCACCACCCGGAACCGCAGCGCCACCGAGAACCGCACCCCCGGCACGTCCGCCGCCGCGCTCTCCTGGCTCGTCAGCAGCAGCACCCGCTCGCGCACGTCCACCCGCTCCACCGACCGCCGCCACGGCCGGCCCGGCAGGCGGTGCCGGCCCGGTCCCAGCACGGCGGCGACGACGCCGTCGACGCGCACGACGGCGCGCTCGGGCTCGGGGACGGTCACGTGGGCCACGGTGCTGCTCTCCTCGGGTCGGTGCCTCGCTCCCCGGCGCTGGACGGCCGCCGCCACCCGGGAGCGGTCGCGGCGGGGACCACCGGTGCTGCTGGTGGACCGCTGGCCGCGACCGGCGACCCGCCCCGTGCGGGGCGGCGGGTGGCGACGGCCGCCACGGAGGAGTTGAACCTCAGCGTCCACAGCGCTGTGCCGGGTGCGTCCCCGCCGATGCGCGGGACCCGTGCCGGCGACGCCGGTGGACCGCTGGTGGGGACGCCCCCGAGGGTCGCACGGCGCGCTCCGCCCGGTCGCGGCGTTTTCGGCCGGTTCCCCCGGTCGGGTGCCCGTCCGGGGTGGCGGGGTGCCGGTCCCCCCGCCCCCCACCCCGCGGTGATCAAGGAAGTGGCAACTTCCTTGATCACCGCAGGGGACGGGGTGGTGGGCCGTCCGGTTGCCGTGCCCGCTGCGGCGATCCGGCGGGCGATCCGGCGGGCGACCCCGCGGGCGACCCCGCGGGTGCCGCGGGGGGTTCCGCGGCGCGGGGCGGTGCGCTAGGTTTCTCAACGTCTGTTAACTAACGGCTGCCGCGAGAGGAGGACCGTGCCCCGGCCCCGCACCGTGAGCGACGAGGACGTCCTCGCCGCGACCGCCCGCGCGCTGCACCGCCACGGGCCGGCGAGCACCACGCTCGCCGCGGTCGCCCGCGAGGCGGGCGTCAGCGCCGCCGCCCTCGTGCACCGCTTCGGCTCCAAGCGCGAGCTGCTGCTCGCCTTCGCCGCCCGCGCCACCGAGGACGTGCCCGCGGGGTTCGCCACCGCGCGCGCGGCGCACCCGCAGCCGCTGCGCGCCCTGCACGCGGCGCTGGCCGAGCTCGTCGCCGACGTCGAGGACCGCGAGGCGCTCGCCCACGGGCTGGCGTTCCTGCAGGTCGACGTCACCGACGAGGCGTTCCGCGCCCACGCCGCCGCTCGCGCCCACCACCTGCGCGAGGGAATCGCCCTGCTGCTGGCGCAGGCCGTGCGCGACGGCGAGCTGCGCGCCGGGACCGCCGCGGCGGACCTGGCGCGCTGCGTGCACCTGACCTGCGAGGGGGTGCTGGTGCTGTGGCCGCTGACCGGCACCGCGCCGCTGCGCGAGGAGCTGCGCACCGCCGTCGACGCCGTCCTGGACCCGCACCGACCGAGCACCCGCGAGACCCCCGGAGGGAACCCGTGACCACCGAACGCGCCACCGACGCGCCCTTCACCGGCGCCGTGTTCATCGCCACCAGCCTGGACGGGTCCATCGCCCGCCCCGACGGCGACGTCGGCTGGCTCACCTCGCGCGGCGAGCGCGCCGGCGAGACCGGCTACGACGAGTTCTTCGCCTCCGTCGACCACGTCGTGCTGGGGCGCTCCACCTACGAGAAGGTGCTCACCTTCGGCGAGTGGCCCTACGGGGACGTACCGGTGCTGGTGCTCAGCTCCACCCTCGCCGAGGGCGCCGACCCGCGCGTGCGGGTCGTGCCCGACCTCGGCGCGCTCGTCGAGGCCCTGGCCGAGGCGGAGGCGCGCCGCGCCTACGTCGACGGCGGCCGCACGATCAGCGCGATGCTCGCGGCCGGCCTCGTGCACGAGCTGACGATCACCACCGCGCCCGTGCTGCTGGGGGAGGGGCTGCCGCTGTTCAGCGCGCTGGGCCGCGACGTCGCCCTGGAGCACCGCTCGACGCGGGTGCTCGGCGCGGGGTTCGTGCAGTCCACCTACGCGGTGCTGGGCTGAGCGCGCGCAACCCCGTCGCGCCCGGCCGCGCCGGCGGGCACACTGGCGCGGTGCCCGGCGGAAGCCCCCGCCCGGCGGGGGTGTTGGAGGGGTCGTGCACGACGTCCGGGTGAGCCCCGCGCTGACCGTCCCGGCGACCGAGCTGACCGAGCGGTTCTCCCGCGCCGGCGGGCCCGGCGGTCAGGGCGTGAACACCACCGACTCGCGGGTGGAGCTGTCCTTCGACCTGGCCCGCTCCGCCGCGCTGCCCGAGCACCTGCGCGAGCGGGCCCTGCGCCGGCTGTCCCCGCGCCTGAGCGGCGGGGTGCTCACCGTCGTCGCCAGCGAGCACCGCTCCCAGCTGCGCAACCGCGAGGCGGCGCTGGAGCGGCTGCGGGACCTGCTGGCCGAGGCCACCGCCCCCGGCCCCGCCGCGCGGCGCCCCACCCGGCCCACGCGCGGCTCCCAGCGCCGGCGCGTGGAGGGCAAGAAGCGCCGCGGCG
Organism: Kineococcus gurbantunggutensis; assembly: GCF_050871925.1. Lineage (NCBI taxonomy): Bacteria > Bacillati > Actinomycetota > Actinomycetes > Kineosporiales > Kineosporiaceae > Kineococcus > Kineococcus gurbantunggutensis. The sequence continues at coordinate 15,077 of NZ_JBJLSG010000047.1, read as the reverse complement.
ACGTCAAGCGGCTGCGGCGCAGCACGGACGACTGAGGCGCCCGCGTTCAGCCCCGCGGCGTCGCGTCGTGGGCGGCGGCGAGCACGGCCAGGACGCTGGCGAGGTTCTCCGCGGTCACCAGGCGGCCCTGCTGCACGGCGCGGCGGTAGGAGAGCACGAAGGCGAGCTGGGCGTGCAGGTCGGCGCGCCGCTGCGCGCTGCGCTCGGTGGCCAGCTCGTCGTGCAGGCGGGCGTGCAGGGAGTCGGCCAGGGCCCGCCCCGCCGCCGCGTCGTGCTCGGCCTCCCGCGGGGCGGGGAGGGTGCGCGCGGTCGCGGGCGGGTGCCCGTGGGCGTGCGCCGGTGCGGTGCCGCCCGCGCCGGCGCGGTGCGCGCGCCGCGCGAGGTGGCGGTGCCCCGGCGCGGGCGCGGCGGGGCGCGGGAGCTGCTCGGTGCGAGGGGTCACGAGCGGAGATGCTGACAGGTCACCCAGCGTGATCGGTGCTGCCTCCGGGGCCGAACGGGTTGCGGCACTACCCGTTCGGCGCAGGCGCCGCGCGGACGGGGACCGCCCCGCACCCGCCCCGCACCCGGCGCGGCGGGGGCTGCTTGGATCGTGCGGTGACGCCCGCCGAGCCCCTGCTGCTGTTCGCCGCCGGCGCGGGGGCGGGCCTGGTCGGCTCCACCGCGGGCCTGGCCTCGCTGGTGTCGTACCCGGCGCTGCTGCTGACCGGGCTGCCGCCGGTGGTCGCCAACGTCACCAACACCGTGGGCCTGTTCGGCTCCACCGTCGGCTCCACGCTCGGCGCGCGCCCGGAGCTGCGCGGGCAGGGCCGGCGCCTGGTGCGGCTGCTGCCGGCGGCGGTGCTGGGCGGTGCAGCCGGGTGCGCGCTGCTGCTCGCCCTGCCCGCGGGCTCCTTCGAGCGGGTCGTGCCGTTCCTCGTCGCGCTCGCCTCGCTGCTGCTCCTGCTGCAGCCGCGCGTGCAGCGGCTGCGGCCCGGGCGGTTCTCCGAGCGCCACCCGCTGGTGCTGCTGGCGCTGTTCGCGGTCGGCGTGTACGGCGGCTACTTCGGCGCCGCGGCCGGGGTGATGATCCTGGCGCTGACGGAGGTCCTCTTCGACCAGCCGCTGGCGCGCAACAACGCCGTGAAGAACGTGCTGCTGGGCGGGGCGAACACGGTCGCGGCCGTGGGCTTCGCCCTCTTCGCCGACGTGGCGTGGGGCGCGGCGCTGGCCCTGGGGCTGGGCTGCCTGCTCGGCGGGCGGATCGGCCCGGTGGTCGTGCGGCACCTGGACGCCAGGGTGCTGCGCGTCGTCGTCGCGCTGGCGGGCCTGGGCCTGGCCGTGCGGTTGTGGGTGGCCGGGGCCTGACGCGGCGGCGGCCCGGCCGGGGGTCCCCCGGCCGGGCCGCTCGCGCGCCGCGGGCGCGTCAGGCGGTGGTGCGCCCGTCCAGGAACGGGTAGTCGGTGTAGCCGGTGGCGCCGGGGACGTAGAACGTCGCCGGGTTCGGCTCGTTCTCGGGGTGCCCGCCGGCCCAGCGCTCCACCAGGTCCGGGTTGGCGATGACCATGCGGCCCACCGCGACGGAGTCGGCCACCCCGTCGGCGATCAGGTCCACCGCGTCCTGGCGGGAGGTGACCACGCCGAAGCCGCTGTTGGCCATCAGGTGCCCCTCGAACCGCTTGCGCAGGCCCTGCACGAGGTCGCCGGCGGGGTCGGCGTGCAGGACGCTGAGGTACGCCAGGCCCAGCGGGCGCAGGCCCTCCACCAGGGCCTGGTAGGTGGCCTCCACGTCGGCGGGGTCCTGCTCCCAGGCGTCCTGGATGTTGTGGGCGGGGGAGATGCGGATGCCCACGCGACCGGGGCCGACCGCCTCGGCGACGGCGGTGGCGACCTCGACGCTCAGCCGGGCGCGGTTCTCCGGGGAGCCGCCGTACTCGTCGTCGCGCCGGTTGGAGCCGGGGGCGAGGAACTCGTGCAGCAGGTACCCGTTGGCGCTGTGGACCTCCACGCCGTCCAGGCCGGCCTCCACCGCGCGCCGCGAGGCGGCGACGAAGTCGTCGACGACGGCGCGGACCTCCTCGCCGGTCAGCGCGTGCGGCACCGGGTAGGGCGCCTTGGTGCCGTCGGGCAGGTGCGCCTCGCCCTGGGAGATCGCGATCGCGCTGGGGGCGACGATGCGGTCGGTGCCGGTGATGGCGGTGTGCGAGACGCGGCCGCCGTGCATGACCTGCATGAACAGGCGCCCGCCCTTCGCGTGCACCGCCTCGGCCACCCGCTGCCAGCCCGCGGCGTGCGCGTCGGTGACGATGCCGGGCTGCCCGGCGTAGGCGCGCGACTCCGCGCTGGGGAACGTGCCCTCGGTGACGATGAGACCGGTGCTCGCGCGCTGCGCGTAGTGCTCCGCGATCAGCGCGTTGGGGGTGCCGTCCGCCTCGGCGCGCATGCGGGTCAGCGGCGCCATGACGACGCGGTTGGGCAGCGTGAGGTCACCCAGGGTCACGGGCGAGAACAGGTCCACGGGGTCGAGGTCCTTCCGTCGGGGCACCGGCGGGGGTGCCCGCCGGTCGTTCCACGGGCGTCAACCCCGTTGCCGGGAGCACTCTTCCCGCGGGTCCCCCGAACGGGGGGCGGGTGTGACCGGGGCCACGTGCAACGCCGTGGCCCGCCGCGGCGTCCACCCGGTGCCCCGCAGACCCCGACAGGACGGTGCCCGTGCCCCCGACCCGCGCCACCGCGCGCCGCCGCACCCCGCCCCGGCTCGCCGCGGCCCTGACCGCGACCGCCCTGCTCGCCGCCGCCGGCTGCGGCGGCGAGGAGGAGCCCCCGCCGCGGGCCGCGCCCGGGCCGGTCACCGTGGCCGTCGCCGGCGACGTCCACTTCGCCGGCGCCAGCGCCGCCGCCGCCGAGCCCGGCGGCCTGGACGCGATCGCCGGCGTCCTGGGCGACGCCGACGTCACCGTCGTCAACCTCGAGACCGCGATCACCGACCGCGGCACCCCCGCCGCCAAGCAGTACGTCTTCCGCGCCCCCGCCCGCGCCCTCGGCGCCCTGCGCGCGGCCGGCGTCGACGTCGCCGGCCTGGCCAACAACCACGCCCTGGACTACGGCCGCCAGGGCCTGACCGACACCCTGGCCGCCGGGCGCGAGCAGGGCCTGCCGCTCATCGGCGCCGGCGAGGACGCCGCCGCGGCCTTCCAGCCCTTCACCACCACCGTGCGCGGGCACCGCCTGGCCGTCCTGGACGCCACCCAGGTCCTGGACACCTCCCTGGCCGGCGCCTGGACCGCCACCGACGACCAGCCCGGCCTGGCCGCCGTGCGCGACGACGCCGGCCGCGAGCGCCTGCTGGGCGCCGTGCGCGCCGCCCGCGCCGGCGCCGACTCCGTCGTCGTGCTGCTGCACTGGGGCAAGGAGCTGGAGGAGTGCCCCTCGCCGGCGCAGCGGGACCTCGCCGGCGCGCTCGTCGCCGCCGGCGCCGACGCCGTCGTGGGCTCGCACGCCCACCGCCTGCTCGGCGGCGGCTGGCTGGCCGCCGGCGGCCGGCGCGGCTACGTCGACTACGGCCTGGGCAACTTCGTCTTCTACGCCAAGAAGGGCGTCACCACCGCCACCGGCGTGCTGCGGCTGACCCTGCCCGGCGGCGGCGGGGTCGGCGAGGCCCGCTGGAGCCCGGCCCGCATCCGCGGCGGGGTGCCGGTGCCGCTGGAGGGCGCCGACGCCGAGGAGGCCCTGGCCGCCAAGGACGCCCTGCGCCCGTGCACCGACCTCGAGGGCGCCGCGCGGCCCTGAGGGCCGCGCGCCGGCCCCGCGGCGCGACGGCGGCGGCGGGGCCGCGGCGCGGGGCTCGTAGAGTCGTCGTCCGTGTCCGGAACCCTCGTCGCCGTCGTCTGCGGCCTCGCCGCGGTCATGGGCGGCTGGGCGGTCGTCACCGTCGCCCGCGACCGCCGCGTCGGGCGCGCGCACCTGGCGGGCCTGGCCGTCGTGGAGCTCGCGGTGCTCGCCCTGGTCGTCGACGGGGTCGCCACCCTCGCCGCCGGTCCGCGCCCGCTCGAGCTGGCCACCTCCATCGCCTACCTGGTCGTGGCGCCCCTGGTGCTGCCCGCCGCGGCGTTCTGGACGCTGGCGGAGCGCTCGCGGCCCAGCACCCTGGTGCTGCTGGTGGCGTGCCTGGCGGTCGTCGTCATCGCCTACCGCGTCTTCCTGCTCTTCGAGGTGACGCGGTGAGCGCGGCCCCGCCGCCCGCGCGGCGCACCTCCGGCCTGGGGCGCGTGCTCGTCGCCCTGTACGCGGTGTTCGCCGTCGCCGCCGTCTCGCGCGCGAGCGTGCAGATCGCCACCCGCTTCTCCGAGGCGCCGCTGGCGTACGCCCTGTCGGCCTTCGCCGGCGCGGTGTACGTCCTGGCCACCCTGGGCCTGGCGCGCACCGGGCCCGGCTGGCGGCGCGCGGCGTGGGCCGCGTGCACCGTGGAGCTGCTGGGGGTGCTCACCGTCGGCACCCTGAGCCTGGCCGACGCGCGGGCCTTCCCCGACTCCACCGTCTGGTCCGCCTACGGGCGCGGCTACGGCTTCGTGCCCCTGGTGCTGCCCGTGCTGGGCCTGGTCTACCTGCGCTCGGGCTCGCGCCGCGCCCGCGCGGCGTGAGCGCCCCGGGCGCCCCGAGCACCCCGGGGGGCCCCGCACCGGCCACCGCCCGCGGCGGGGCCGTGCTGCTCCTCGCCGTGCTGCTGACGGCGTGCGCGATGCGCGCGCCGCTGACCGGGGTGGGCCCGGTGCTCGACGCGGTCTCCGCCGACACCGCCCTGGGCAGCACCGCCGCGGGCCTGCTGACCTCCCTGCCGCTGCTGGCCTTCGCCGCGGCCTCCGGCCTGGTGCCGCGCGCGGCGGGCCGCCTGGGCGTGCAGCCCACCGTCGTGCTCGCCCTGGTGGTCCTGCTCGCCGGCGCCGCGCTGCGCCGGGTGCCCGGCGCGGTGCCGCTGTTCGCGGGCACCGCGCTGCTGGGCGTGGCCATCGCCGTGGCCAACGTGCTGCTGCCGGTGGTGGTGCGCACCCGCTTCGCCGCGCGCGTGCCGCTGGTGACCAGCGCCTACCTGGTGCTCATGCAGCTCGCCGGCGGGGCCGCCTCGGGCGCGGCGGTGCCGCTGAGCGGGCAGCTGCCCGGCGGGTGGCGCTCGGCGCTGGCCGTGTGGGCGCTGCCGGCGCTGGCCGCGGCGCTGCTGTGGGCGCCGCTGGCGCGCGCCGGGCGCGGTGCGCGCGCCCCCGGCGGCCGGGCGCGCGCGCCGTGGCGCTCGCCGCTGGCGTGGGCGGTGACGCTGAACATGGGCCTGCAGTCGCTGGTCTTCTACTGCCTGCTGTCGTGGCTGCCCACGCTGCTGCGCGAGCGCTCCGGCCTGGGCGCGGCGCTGGCCGGCTGGCAGCTCACCCTGCTGCAGGCCTCCGGCGTGGTGGCCAGCCTGCTCGTGCCGGCGCTGGTGGGCACCGCGGCGCGCACCCGCCGCACGATGGTGGGCGCGGCGCTGGCGGAGCTGAGCGGTGCGGCGCTGCTGCTGGCGGCCGCGCCGGGCGCGCCGGGCGCCCTGGTGCCGCTGGCGGTGGTGCTCGTCGGCGGCGGCGGGGGAGCGGCGCTGGTGCTGGCGCTGGCGGCCACGACCGCGCGCGCGGACGGGGCCGCCGGCGCGGTGGCGCTGTCGGGGATGGCGCAGTCCGTGGGGTACCTGCTGGCGGCGGCCGGGCCGGTGCTGGCCGGGGCGCTGCACGCGGCGACGGGCTCGTGGGCGCCGGCGCTGGTGCTGGTGGCCGCGGCGGCCGCGGGGCAGGCCCTGGCGGCGCGGCGGGCGGGCGCGGACGAGGTCGTCGCGCGCGGGTGAGGGCCGGGGCCCCGCGGCCGGGGCCGGTCCTCAGGCGTCGGCGAGCTCGAACCAGACCTTCTTGCCCAGCGGGCCCTCGTCGAGCTCGGTGCCCCAGCGCTGGGAGAGCATCTCCACCATCGCCATGCCGCGGCCGCTCTCGGCGTCCTCGCGCTGGGCGCCGATGAGCGGCATGCCGCCGCCCTCGTCGGAGACCTCCAGGCGCAGCGAGTCCCCCCGGCGGCTCAGCGCCACCCGCACCATCCCCGAGCCGTGCACCACGGCGTTGGTGACGACCTCGCTGGAGAGCAGCAGCAGCGCCTCGACGGTGTCCTCGGAGACCTGCGAGCTCTTCACCCACGGCGCGCACCACTCGGAGATGAGCCAGCGGGCCACGCCCACCGACCGCGGAGAGGGCGGGAGGACCACGTGGAACACCCGCCCTCGACCTCCCCCTGCCGCCCGGGCGTCGCGGCTGCTCCGCGGCGCGTGGTCCGTCACGCGCCCGACCTGTGGGGACAGTCATCGCCGCGTGACTGACAGTCAATCACTCGACGGGCCCGTTGTCCCCGCGCGGCGGGCACCCCCGGGCGCGCCGGTCGCGCGCCGGTCGCGCTGCGGTGACGGCGCGGTGACGGCCCGGCGCGCCCGCGCTCACACCGGCAGGTCGACGCCCAGCACCTCCAGCACGGTCAGCACCGCCAGCGCCGCGCACACCACGCCGCCGACGCGGCTGACGGTCGCCACGCTGAGCTTGCGCATCAGCGTCGCCCCCACGGCCGCGGCCAGCGCGGAGACCACCAGCAGCGCCGCCCACGCGCCGGCGAAGACGGACAGCGGGTCGTCGTAGCGGGCCGCCAGCCCGGCGGTGAACAGCTGCGAGAGGTCGCCCCACTCGGCGAGGAAGACGACGCCGAAGCACGCCAGCACCGCCCGCAGGCCGCGCGCGCCGCCGCGCACCGAGCGCTCGTACTCGTGCAGGGCCTCCTCCTCGGCCTGCCGCGCCTTCGCGGCGCCGCGGAAGAGGGTGACCGCGCCCACGGCGAACAGCGCGGCGGCCACGGCGGCCACGGGGCGGTCCGGCAGCGCGGACAGCAGCCGGCCGGCGGCCACGGCGATCGCGCTCTGCACGGCGAAGGCCAGGCCCACCCCCACCCACGCCGTCAGCGGCCGGTAGCGGGTGGCGAGCACGAGCGTCGCCACGAACGTCTTGTCGGGCAGCTCCAGCAGGAGCACGGGCAGGAAGCTCGCCAGCACGACGGCGGGGTCCACGGTTCGGGTCGGTCCTCTCCGGCGCCGCGCGCCGGGGCGGGGGCCCGGCACGCACGCGCCACGGGCACCCCGGCGCGCGCCGGCGGTGCGTGGGCGTGAACGGTGCCGAAGGTCTCGCCCACCCGCGTCGCGGGCTCACCGACCGGGCCCGCGGGGCCAGCGTGTCGACCGGTGACGTGCGGGCTACTCCCCCTCGTCGCGGCCATTGCAGCACACCGGGCACCGCCGCGGGAAATCCCCGGCACCGCCGCCCGCGCCCGGCCGCGGTCGTCCCCGGAACCGTTGCGGTGCAACGCCTCCGCGGGCGCCGGGTGTTCGGCGGCTCGCCCGGCGGCGCCCCGGGGGACCGGCGGCGCGCCGTTCGGCGGGGCGAAACCGGCGAGCCCGGCGCGCCTGGGAGGCTGGGCCGGTGCACCGACCCCCCGCCCGCGACGAGCGGACCCGCCCGTGAGCGCCGACACCCTCGCCGCGCTCGGCCCGCTGACCCTGGCCCTGCTGGTCCTGGCCGCCTTCGGCGCCGGGTGGATCGACGCCGTCGTCGGCGGCGGCGGGCTGGTGCAGCTGCCCGCGCTGCTGCTCGTGCCCGGCATCGACCCCGTGCAGGCGCTGGCCACCAACAAGCTCGCCGGGGCCATGGGCACCGGCACCAGCTCGGTCACGTACTACCGCCGCGTCCACCCGAACCTGCGCACCGCGGTGCCCACCGCGCTCGTCGCCGCCGCCGGCGCCGCGGGCGGGGCGCTGTGCGCGGCCGCCGTCCCCGACGGCGTCCTGACGCCGGTGATCCTCGTCGCGCTCGTGCTCGTGGCGGCGTACACGCTGCTCAAGCCGGACCTCGGCGGGGTGACCGCGCTGCGCTTCAGCGGGCACCGGCACACCGTGGTGGCCGCGCTGACCGGCGCGGTCATCGGCTTCTACGACGGCATCGCCGGCCCGGGCACGGGGGCGTTCCTGGTGTTCGCGCTCGTGGGGCTGCTCGGCTACGCGTTCCTGCAGGCCAGCGCCACCGCCAAGATCGTGAACCTGGCCACCAACGTGGGGGCCCTGGCGGTGTTCGCCGCGCACGGCTCGGTGCTGTGGCGCCTGGGCCTGCTCATGGGCACCGCGAACCTGCTGGGCGGCTACCTGGGCGCGCGCACCGCCGTCTCCGCGGGCAGCCGCTTCGTGCGGGTGGTGTTCCTGGCGGTCGTCGGGGTCCTCGTGGTGCGGCTCGGCTGGCAGGTCCTGGCCGGCTGAGCCGGACGGGTCGCGCGCGGGCCCGGGCGCCGCCGGCTCTCGCCTACCCTGGGGGCGGCCGGGGCGTCCCCCGCCCTGAGCCGAGCGGAGGTGACGCGGTGAGCCCTGTGCCGCCGCAGGACGGCGACGAGCTCGAGCTCACCGTCGAGGCCGTCGAGCACGAGGCCGAGCGGCTGCGCTGGCAGCTGGCCATCTCCGCCGGCGGCGTGGGCGGTTTCGACTGGGACCTGCTCACCGGCCGCCTGAGCTGGGACGACCGGCTCGTGGAGCTGTTCGGCTACGACCGCCGCACCTTCCGCGGCACCATCGAGGCGTTCAACGAGCGCCTGCACCCCGACGACCTGCCGCGGGTGAGCCAGGCGCTGGCCGAGTGCGCGCAGACCTGCGGGGACTTCGAGGCCGAGTACCGCGTGGTGCTGCCCGGCGGCACCACCCGCTGGGTGCGGGCGCGCGGGCGCGCGCTGGCGGACCGCACCGGCCGCGCGGTGCGCATCCTCGGCGCCGCCTACGACACCACCGACGCGCACGACGCCGGCGCCCGCACCGCCCGGGTGCTGGAGACGATGTCGGCGGCGTTCTACCTGCTCGACGCCGACTGGCGCTTCGCGTACGTCAACGCCGAGGCCGAGCGCCTGCTGGGCCGCCCGCGCGAGGAGCTGCTCGGCGGGGTGGTGTGGGAGCTGTTCCCCGCCACCGCCGGCTCCGTCTTCGACGAGGAGTACCGCCGCGCGGTCCGGACCGGCGAGCCGGTGTCCTTCGAGGCGTACTACCCGCCCCCGCTGGACGGCTGGTACGAGATCCGCGCCTGGCCCGGCCCGGACGGGCTGTCGGTGTACTTCCTCGACATCACCGCCCGCCGCCGCGCCCGCGAGGACGCCGAGGCCGCGCGCGAGGAGGCGGAGTCGGCCCGCGCCCGCGCCGAGGAGGCGGCCGCACGGCTGGGGCTGCTGGTGCGCGTCGGCGAGGACCTGTCCGCCACGCTGGACACCGAGGAGGCCGTGGGTCGCCTGGCGCAGCACCTCGTGCCGGCGCTGGCCGACTGGTGCCTGGTCACCCTCGTCGACGAGCACGGCGCGCTGCGCGACATCGGCTCCTGGCACGCGCGCGCGGAGCTGCGCGAGGTGGTCGAGGGGTACCGCCGCGCCCGCCTGGGGGCGCTGGGCGAGCACGCCCCGCTGCACCGGGCGCTGCGCACCGGCCGCCCGGTCACCGTCGAGCACGGCGGCACGCGGGTGCTGCTGGACGTGCTGGCCCCCGGCCCGGCCCGCGAGCTGCTGCGGCGGCTGGCGCCGGAGTCGTTCGCGATGCTGCCGCTGCGCGCGCGCGGGCGCACCGTCGGGCTGGTCAGCCTCTTCCGCGACGCCCGCCGGGCGCCGATCCCCCCGCAGGACCTGCTGACGGCCCTGGAGGTCGCCGACCGCGCCGGCCTGGCGCTGGACAACGCGCGCCTGTACACGCAGCAGCACCGCATGGCCGAGGGCCTGCAGCGCAGCCTGCTGACCGCGCCGGTGGAACCGGACCACGTGCAGGTGGCGGTGCGCTACCAGCCCGCGGCGGCGGCCGCGCAGGTCGGCGGCGACTGGTACGACGCGTTCCTCACCCCGGACGGGGCGACGGTGCTCGTCATCGGCGACGTCATGGGGCACGACGTGGAGGCCGCCGCGGCGATGGCGCAGGTGCGCAGCCTGCTGCGCGGCATCGCGTACTCCAGCGGCACCGGCCCGGCCACCGTGCTGGCCAGCCTGGACGCCACGATGCAGGGCCTGGCGGTGGAGACGACCGCCACGGCGCTGGTGGCGCGCCTGGAGCAGGTCCGCGACGAGCGCGAGCGCGACGTGACCCGGCTGCGCTGGTCCAGCGCCGGGCACCTGCCGCCGGTGCTGCTGGCCCCCGACGGGACGGTGAGCGCCCTGAGCGCCCACCCGCCGCAGCTCCTGCTGGGCGTGGACCCCGGCACCCGGCGCACGGACGCGGCGATCGCGGTGGACCGCGGCTCGACGCTGCTGCTGTACACCGACGGGCTCGTGGAGCGGCGCGGCACCTCGCTGGAGGACGGGCTGGCGCGGCTGCAGGACGTCGTGGCCGAGCTGGCGCACCTGGGGCTGGAGGCGCTGTGCGACGCGGTGCTGGCGCGGCTGGTGCCCGGCGACCACGACGACGACGTGGCGCTGGTCGCGGTGCGCCTGCACCCGCTGGACCGCCCGCGCCCGCCCGAGGCGGGCCCGAACCGCATCCCGCCGCACCCGCCGACGCCGCTGAACCCGCCCGCCGGGGACTGACGCCGGGGCCGCGCCCGTCCCGTCCCCGTCCCGCCGTGGTCACACCGGGTGAGTACGGCGTGGACGACGGGTGGTGTTCCCCCCTCCTCGCTGGCAGCGGTGCCGCCGGTGGGTTACACAAGACTCTCCCCGCGCCCCCCGGCGGGGGGGCTGGAGGACGCGGCGCCACGGAGGGCGCCGCGGGGACGACGGGAGAGCGGGCCGTGCCACGACGAGCGGAGGCCGCGCCGGAGCCCCCCGGGCGCGCGCTGCGCCGGGCCATCCTCATCAGCGAGCGCACCGCGGCGGCCAACCGCCGCAAGGCCCGCGGGATCTCGATCCGCCGGCTGCCGCTGCACGGCACGGTGGCCCGGCGACGCCGCCGCCCGGACGCCGAGCCGCCCACCCCCGGCACCTGAGGGCGACCGGGGTCCCCCCGGGTCCCCGGGGGTGCGCCCGGTCCCCTCAGGCGCCCGCGCCCGGGGACTGCCGCAGCACCCGGAAGGAGACCTGCGTGACCGGGCCCAGCGCCAGGGCCGCCACGACGGTGCCCAGGCCCACCGGCCCGCCCAGCAGCCAGCCCACCGCCACGACGGCGACCTCGATGACGGCGCGGGAGGGGCCCACCGGCCAGCCGCGCAGGTGGCAGGCCACCATGAGGCTGTCGCGCGGGCCGCTGCCCAGCCCGGCGCCGATGTAGAGGGCGCCGCCGAAGCCCAGCAGCAGCACCGAGACCACCAGCACCGCCACCCGCAGCGGCAGCGGCGCCCCGGGCAGGCCGTCCAGCCAGGAGGAGGCCAGCAGCGCGTCCAGCACCGCGGCGATGGCGACGACGTTGACGAGGGTGGCCGCGCGCGGGCGCACCCCCATCAGGGCGGAGACCACCACGGCCAGCGCCCCCACGCCGGCCACGACCGTGCCGTAGGACAGGCCGGTGCGCTCGGCGACGCCGGCGTGCAGGACGTCCCAGGAGGCCACGCCGAGCTGCACCTGCAGCGAGCCCCACACGCCGGTGGCGCACAGCGCCAGGCCGGCGGGGAACTGCGCCAGGCGGCGCGGCGGCGGCAGGGCCCGGCGGCCGGGGCGGCGGGGCGGGGTGGGGCGGTCGGCGCTGCGGGCGCTCACGGGCTCTCGTCCTCGGTGCTGCGGGGGTGGGGGCGCCGGTGCTTCGACGGTGCGGCCCCAGCCTCGCAGGTGCGCGCCGCCCGCGCCGCGCGGGCCGGTGCCGCCCGCGCGCCCCGCACCGCTGCCTCACCGCTGCCTCACCGCTGCCTCACCGCCGCGTCGCCGCGCGGTGAGGAAGAGTTCCCCCGCCCGTAACAGCGGCGGGCCGCGGGACCTGTGGCGGGGCGGGGGTTCCGTGGAACACTCCGGCGGGTGACCGACACGACGCAGCAGGCGGCCCCGCAGAAGGCCCAGATCGGCGTGACGGGCCTGGCGACGATGGGGCGCAACCTGGCCCGCAACATCGCCCGGCACGGCTACGCGACCGCGGTGCACAACCGCACCGACGCGCGCACGAGGGCGCTGGTGGAGGAGTTCGGCCACGAGGGCACCTTCGTGCCGGGGTACTCCGCGCAGGAGTTCGTGGACTCCCTGGAGGCCCCCCGCACCGTGATCATCATGGTGAAGGCGGGTGCGCCCACCGACGCCGTCATCGAGGAGCTGGCGCCGCTGCTGAGCGAGGGCGACATCCTCGTCGACGCCGGCAACGCGCACTTCGCCGACACCCGCCGCCGCGAGGCCGCGCTGCGCGAGAAGGGCATCCACTTCGCCGGCGTCGGCGTCTCCGGCGGCGAGGAGGGCGCGCTGCTGGGCCCGTCGATCATGCCCGGCGGTTCCGAGCACGCCTACGCCAAGCTCGGCCCGATCTTCGCCGACATCGCCGTGTCGGTGGACGGCACCCCGTGCTCCACCCACGTCGGCCCCGACGGCGCGGGCCACTTCGTGAAGATGGTCCACAACGGCATCGAGTACGCCGACATGCAGCTCATCGCCGAGGCGTACGACCTGCTGCGCCACGGCCTGGGCCGCACCCCCGCCCAGCTCGCCGAGGTCTTCGACTCCTGGAACTCCGGGGACCTGGAGTCCTTCCTCATCGAGATCACCGCCCAGGTGCTCGCCAAGGAGGACCCCACGCAGGACGGCGTGGCCCTCGTCGACGTCATCCTCGACCAGGCCGAGCAGAAGGGCACCGGGCGCTGGACGGTGCAGACCGCCCTGGACCTGGGCACCCCCGTCTCCGGCATCGCCGAGGCCGTCTTCGCCCGCGCCCTGTCCGGGCACGCCGAGCAGCGCGGCGCGGCGCAGGGCGTGCTGCCCGGCCCGGCCGAGGAGGCGCCCTTCGTCGAGGAGGCCCACGCCGACGCCTTCGTCGACGACGTGCGCGCGGCGCTGTACGCCTCCAAGGTCGTCGCCTACGCGCAGGGCTTCGACATGATCAAGGCCGGCTCCGCCGAGTACGGCTGGGGCGTGGACCCCGGCGCGATGGCCACGATCTGGCGCGGCGGCTGCATCATCCGCGCGAAGTTCCTGGACCGGATCCGCGAGGCGTACGAGAAGCAGCCGGACCTGCCCTCGCTGCTGCTGGACCCGTACTTCGCGCAGGCCGTGGCCGACGGGCAGGAGGCCTGGCGGCGCGTCGTGCAGCACTCGGTGGCGCACGGCATCCCCGCGCCCGGCTTCGCCTCGGCGCTGGCGTACTACGACGGGCTGCGCCGGCCGCGCTCGTCGGCGGCGCTGATCCAGGGCCTGCGCGACCTGTTCGGCGCGCACACCTACAAGCGCGTGGACCGCGAGGGCTCCTTCCACGTGGCGTGGGCGGGCGACGGGGCCGAGCACCCGTGGTCCTGAGGGGGCGCGCGAGGCGCGCGGCGCGGCGTGGGTGAGGATGCGACCGTGAGCGAGACGCACAGGAGCACCCCGACCGCCTTCGTGCTGTACGGGGCCACCGGCGACCTGGCCAAGCGGCTGGTCATGCCGGGGTTCGCGGCGCTGGCCAAGGCCGGCCTGCTGCCCGAGCGGTGGGCGCTGGTCGGCAGCGGCCGGCGCTCGATGAGCGACGAGGACTACCGCCGCCACGTCGTCGACGGCCTGCGGGAGTTCGGCAAGGACCTGGACCAGCCCGTGCTGGACGAGGTGGCCGCCGGGCTGCGCTTCGCCGGCGGCGGCTTCAGCGCCGACGACCCCGGTGAGCTGCTGGACGTGCTGGGCCGGGTCCGCGAGGAGCTGGGCGGCGGGGAGGGCCGGGAGGTGCAGGTGGTGCACTACCTGGCGCTGCCGCCCTCGACGTTCGAGGCCTACACGCGCGCCATCGCCGCGCACGGCCTGGCCGACGGCGCGCGCGTGGTCTTCGAGAAGCCCTACGGCACCTCCCCGGAGTCCTTCGAGCAGCTCGACGAGCTGGTGCAGTCGGTCTTCGCCGAGGAGCAGGTCTTCCGCATCGACCACTTCCTGGGCAAGGAGGCGACCCAGCAGCTGCACGTGCTGCGCTTCGCCAACCGCCTCTTCGAGCAGGTCTGGAGCGCCGAGCACGTCGCGCAGGTGCAGATCGACGTGCCCGAGACCCTCGGCGTGGACGACCGCGCCCAGTTCTACGACGCCACCGGCGCCACGCTGGACATGCTCGTCACCCACCTGCTGCAGGTGGCCGCCGAGGTGGCCGCCGAGCCGCCGGCCGGGCCGAGCCCGGAGGCGCTGCAGGAGGCGCGCGAGTCGGTGCTGGCGTGCTTCCGGCCCATCGACCCGGCCGAGGTGGTGCTGGGGCAGTCCAGCGGCTACCGCCACCTGCAGGACGTGGACGACGACTCCGGCACCGACACCTACGTCGCGGCGCGGGTGTGGGTGGACACCGACCGCTGGCGCGGGGTGCCGTTCGTGCTGCGCACCGGCAAGAAGCTGGCCGAGTCCCACCAGCACGTGACCCTGGTGCTGCGCCCGCCGAGCGCGCTGCAGCACGGGGCGGGTGCGCGCACCGAGGAGCCGGAGACCATCACGTTCACGCTCAGCGGGAACGGCACCGTGTGGGCGGGCGTCACCGCCCGCCGCCCCGGCGTCTCCGACGACCTCGTGCCGGGCCGGCTGCTGCTGGACCTGGCCGAGCTGCCCGACGCCGAGCCGCTGCCGCCGTACGCGGCGCTGCTGCGCGACGTGCTCATCGGCGACCGGGCGCTGTTCACCACCTCCGCGGGCCTGCGCGACGCGTGGCGGGTGGTGACCCCGCTGCTGCAGCAGCGCGGTGAGCTGCACCCCTACGAGCCCGGCTCGTGGGGCCCCGCCGAGGGCGACGCGCTCGCCGCCCCCTACGGCTGGCTCACCGAGCACTGAGGGAACCCCTCCCGCCCCCGCCCCACCTGCCGCCCCCCACCCGCCGTGGGGGGGGTGGGTTGGGTGTAGGTGTTGGCGGGGGGGGGGGGGGGGGGGGGGGGGGGGGGGGGGGGGGGGGGGGGGGGGGGTGGGGCGGGGGGGGGGGGGGGGGCCCCCCCGCGGGC
>NZ_JBJLSG010000046.1:0-31888 GCF_050871925.1 Kineococcus gurbantunggutensis | reverse complement strand
ACCATCAGGGGGCGGTCGAGCATCAGCAACAGCGCCGTCAGCCATTCTATGAGGGAGAAGGGGGCGTGGAAGCGGGCGGGCCCGCCCGCGCCCCCGCCCCCCGCCGCGGCGTGGCGCAGCAGCCGCACCGGCAGCGGGTCGTCCTCCCCGGCGGCCACCACGGCGTGCGGCGGTGCCGTGGTGGCCGGCCCGAGCAGGACCAGCGGGACGCGGCCGCCGTCGGCCTCGAGGGCGGCGTGCAGGTCCTGGACGTAGCGGTTGAGGCCGCCCGGCCGGTCCCAGCCCAGTCCCAGCACCACCGGCAGCGGCGCGCCGCCGGTCCCGGTGCCGGTGCGGTCGCTCGGTGCGCCGGCGCGCTCGTGGCGCATGCGTGTGGTTTCCCCTCGGTCGGTGGCTCGGACCCGGACGGATTGTGTCAGCCGGCGCGGCGGGGACGGCTCACGGATTCGCCGGTGCCCCGCCCGCCCCGGCGCCCGCCGGGCGGCCCGGCAGGGTCATGCGGCGCGGTTGCGGGCTGACCACCACGGTGCCCGACGGCACGTCGGTCATCACCACGGCGTTGGGGCCGATCGTGACGTCGTCACCGATGCGGACCCTCCCCATGACGACCGCGCCGGCGCCGATGTCGACGCGGTCGCCGAACGTCGGGTGGTTCTCCTGGAAGTCCCCGTTCCCGGCCGCCCCGATGGTGACGTTCTGCCGCACCAGGCAGTCGTCGCCGAAGACGGTGTGCGGGTGGATGACGATGCCGCCGGCGTGCGCGATGCGGAAGCGCCGCCCCAGGCGCACCGGTGCGGGCAGTTCGATGCCGTAGACGTTGCGCACCAGCACGTAGCCCGCGCGCCCGAGGACCCGCAGGGGCAGTTGCCAGGGGTGGCGCTGCTCCTTGGCCCAGCCGGTGAAGTGGTGGACCGCGACGGCCCCGAACCCCGGGGAGGCCAGGGAGCGGTCGTTGCGGGCCCAGGCCTCCTTCAGCGCCTGGCGGAGCGTGGTGCCTTCGGGGGTCATGGGGTTCCTCCGTCTGTCGTGTCCTGCGCCGCGTTCCGCGCGGCGCCGCCGGTGGTGCGCGGTCTGCGTCCCGCAAACCCTCCCGCCGCGTCACAGTAGGCCATCGCGTGCGTCCGCCCGGCGGGGTTCCCGGCCGGTTAGGGTTCCGGGGTGCCTCTGGAGCGTGTCCTGGTCCTGTGCCGCGCGAACCGCTGCAGGTCCCCGTTGTTCGAGGAGATGCTGCGGGCCGAGTTCACCCGATCGGGCGCACCCGTGCTGGTGAGCTCGGCGGGTTTCCTGGAGGCCGGCCGCGCCGCGGCGTCCGGCTCGCAGGAGGAGGCGCAGCGGCGCGGGCTCGACCTCGGCGCGCACCGCAGCCGCCGGGTGGGACCGGCCGACCTGCGCTCGGCGGACCTGGTGCTGGCCATGGGGCTGGAACACCTGCGCGACGCCGTGGCGCTGGAACCCGGGTGCTGGCCGCGCGCGCACACCGTGCGCGGTCTGCTCGAGCGCGCCCGCGCGACCGGCCCGCTCGAGGGCGTCCCGGACGCGCAGCGCCTGGCGCGCTGGCACGAGGGGCGCCGCGCCGCGGACCTGCTGCGCGCCGGCGCCGCCGACGACGTGGCCGACCCGGTGGGCGGACCGCCGGCGGCGTTCGCCGCCATGGGCCGCGAGTTCGACGACCTCGTGCCGCGGGTGGCCGCGCTGGTGGCCGGGCGCCCCGCCTGAGGGCCCGGGCGCCCGGGGCCCTCAGGCCCCCGGGCGCGTCCCGGCCCTGCCGGAGACCTCGGCGACGATCTCGCGCAGGGCCCGGCCGAACGAGGCGGCCGAGAAGCGCTCGCCGTGCTCGCGCACCTTCTCGGCGTCGAACTGCGCGGGGTCGAAGTCGCGCAGCACCGCGGCCAGCGAGGCGGCGTCCTCCCCGTCCACGAAGCGGGTGGCCACGCCCTCCAGGCCGCTGTCGAGGTAGCCGCCGGCGCGCAGCACCACGCTGGGCTTGCCGAACGCGAAGCCCTCCACGGGGGACAGGCCGAAGTCCTCGCGGCTCATCGCCACCACGGCCGAGCAGTTCGCGTACAGCCAGCGCAGCTGCGCGTCGCTGATGTCGCGCACGCCGGTCAGCCGCTCGCTCCACTCCCGCCCCGCCGGCAGGCCGCCGACGGCGACGAGCCGCACCCCGGGGACCTGCTCGACGGCCTCGCACACCAGGGAGGTGTTCTTGTAGCCGCGGCGGCGCCCCACGGTGAGCAGGAAGCCCGGCTCCACGCCCGGCACCGGCTCGCGCGGGCCGGCGGGGTCCAGGCCCGCCGGCGGGTGCAGCACCCGCGCGCGCACCCCGTAGGCCTCCTCGATGCGACGGGCCACGGAGGTGGAGTTCGCCAGGTAGACGTCCACGGTGCGCGCGGCGCGGCGGTCCCAGCGGCGCAGCGGCGCCAGCGCCGCGGACAGCGGCCGGCGCACCACGCGCGGCAGCGCGCGGAAGTAGTCGTCGGGCTGGTAGAGCCAGCGGGCGGGGTTGTGGCAGTAGACGACCTTGGGCCCGTGCGCGCGCAGGCCGTGCGCCCACCCGGAGGAGCTGGCCAGCAGCACCCCGCGCGGGACGTCCATGCGGCTCATCACGGGCGCCAGCAGCGCGAAGGCGCGGCGCGGGTCCCGGCGGAAGACGGCCCAGCGGTTGAGCACGCTGGGCCGCACGTCGCGGCCGGCGAACTCCGGGAAGGTCGTGGCCTCCTCGTACACGCTGGTGATCAGCGGGGCGTCGGGGAAGTGCCGCGCCAGCTCCAGGGCCACGCGCTCGCCGCCGCCGCGCTGGGTCAGGTAGTCGTGGGCGAGCACGACCCCGGCCGCGCCCGGGCGCCCCGCGGCGCTCGAGGGCGCGGGCCGCCGGGTCCGGCTGCGCGCGCCCTTCGAGCGCGCTGCGGACCGCGGTGGACGGCTGGTGACGACCGTCATGTGGTTCCCCCCTGGTGTGGCTGCGCCGGGCGCGGATCGGCTCGCGGCGGCCGCGCGGCCCGAGAGCGCCGGCGGCGGTGGGGCCGCGGGCGAGCGCCCGTGACGGGGCGCTCCCCGCGGCCCGCGCGCGAGCGGGCCTCGGGACGGTGGGCGATCCCCCCGGATGCGCCCTCCCGCCGCGCGGGTCGTGCGGTGGCGGTGCCGGTCTCCCGGCACCGGTGCTCAGTGCTGGCGGCCGGTGCGGCGCTTGGAGGCCACGACCATGGCCGCGCCGCCCAGCACCAGGACGGTGCCCGCGGCGGCCCAGGGCAGCACGTCGGCGCCGGTGTAGGCCAGCTCGTCGCCGGCGCTCTCCACGGCCCGGGCGCGCGCCGGGGTGGTGGTGGTCGTGCTGCGCGAGGGCTCCGAGGCGTCCGGCACGAGCGCCGGGGTCGTCGTCGGCGCGGTCGGCGGCGTGGTGGTGACCTGCGGCTGCGGCGGGGTCGAGGGCACCGGGGGCACGGGGGTGGTCACCGTGGGGGTCGGCGGCGCGGGCGCGTAGTCGGTCGCGGCGGCGGCGAGCGTGGCGCTGCCCGTCAGCGCGGCGATCGCCAGGCCCCCGCCGGCGAGCATGCGGACGGTGTTCCGGGTGCGGTGCACGTGAGATCCCCCCATGTCGGCGTGGCCGCGGTGCGGTGTCCGCCGGTGTTGATCGTGAAGTGGGGTCCAGGATGACCCAACGTCACCCGCGCGTCCAGCGAACTGCCGCTGTCGGAGTGGCGTACTCACCCAGAGTGACTAATCCTGCACGAACGGCTCAGCGGAACCTCCCAGCGAGCTCACGGGGAGGTCGCAGGGGGCTCGCACGGCACCGTGGAGACCTCCGGCGCGATCACCGTCGACGGGCCGGTCACCTCCGCCGGCAGCGCCTGCGCCGGCCCGCGCAGCCGCCAGCGCACCACCACCGGCTCGCCCGGCGGCAGCTCGACCGTCAGGCGCACCAGGCGCCAGCCGCGCTCGGCGTCCACGGAGGTGGGCACCGCCCGCCCGTCCACGCTCGCGCCGTCCAGCCCCACCGCCGGCGGCACCCACAGCGAGACCACGTCGCGCGCGGTGCGCCGCCCGGCCGCGGTGGTGGCCACCTGGTTCTGCACGTAGTCGGGGACCTCCTCGGGCACCGGGTTCGTCAGCGTCAGCTCCAGCTCGGCCACCGCCTCGGCGGAGCCGGTGGCGCAGGGGCGCTGCAGGCGCAGCCGCGGGCGCGTCCAGTAGTCCAGCTTCGAGGGCGCCACGTTCGTCAGCCCCACGTGCGCGGCCGCGCGCGGCTCGCCCAGCACGCCGGCCAGGCCTGCGGCGACCAGCGCGCGCTGCTCCTCCTCGCGCGCGCTCCACACCGCCAGGTGCCCGCTGGCCACCGCCTCGCGCCCGCCGCGCAGCGCCGAGGTGGACACCCCGTCGGCCAGCACCGCCTCGAACGCGGCCGCCGAGGCCGAGGCCAGGAAGGCCTTGCGCGCCTCGTTGTCCTGCGCGAAGCGCACGTAGGCGTCCTCCATGAGCACCCGCGGCAGGTCGGCCGTGGCCACCTCGCCGAAGACGCCCAGGTCCAGCGGGGCGTGGTCGGCCCCCAGCAGCTGGGCCAGGCCCACCGGGTCCACGAGCACCACCGCGTCGGGCACCGGCTTGCCGGCGTCGGCGAACAGGCTGGCGGTCAGGCGCGCGGCGTCGTCCGCCTGCGCGCCCACGGTGAGGTTCTGCACCCGCCCGGCGTCGCGGTCGCCGCCGTACAGGCCCGCGTACTCCCCGCCGTTGACCGCCGAGTCCCCGCGCGCCGGGCCGAACTCCGCGTCCGTGCCCGTGCCGGTCAGCTCGATGCGGCCGCCGTCCACGGAGACGTACGCGTACGCCCCCACGATGCCCTGCACCGGGCGGACCTCGGCCGGGTTGGTGAAGGCCACCACGTAGGTGCGCGCCCCCTGCGCCCCCAGCAGCCCCGGCAGGCGCGGCACCAGCTCCGCGGCGGTGCCCAGCGGGCCGGCCACCTCGTCGAGCCGGCCGGCCACCGGCTCCAGGCGGCGCGCGAGCACCTCCAGCACCGCGGGGTCCTCCGCGGCCGCCAGCGCCGAGCGGGCCGCCTCCACGCGCTCGCGGTAGTCCACCACGACGGGCGCCAGCCGCTGCACGCCCTCGACGTCCACCCTGCGGTCGGCCGAGACCACCCCCTCGGCCAGCACGTCGCCGGCGACCCCCAGGGCCGCGGGCAGCGGCTCGGTCAGCGCCGCGGCGGCGGCGGCCCCGGCGGAGGCCGCGCGCAGCTGCGCCCCCACCCACGGCACGCGCTCGGCGGCGCGGTAGGGCCACTGCGCGGTCGCCCGGCGCGCCGCGGCCGCGTCGGCGGCCGCTGCGCGCGCCGGCGCCACCGCCTCCGCGAAGCGCTCGGCGCGCACCCGCTCGGCCAGGCCCGGCGCGGCGTCGGCGACCCGCTGCAGCGCGCGCGCCGCCTGCACCCCGCTCACCGCGACGGCCGCGGCCCAGGCCAGCAGGAGCAGCAGGAGCACCCCCAGCACCGCCCGCGCGGCGCGCGGGGCGCGCCGGCGGCGGCGCGCGGGGGAGGCGGGGGCGGGGGTCGGGCCGGGCACCGCCCAGACACTAACGAGCCGCCGCGCCCGCCTGCCCGGCCCGCGCCCGGCCCGCGCGCCGGGTGGGCGTCGGGGCCCGGACGTAGGCTGGGAGCCCCACCTCGACCCCTCCGGAGTGTTCGTGAGCCTCACCGGCCTGCTCGACGTCCTGCGCACCGAGCCCGCCGTCCGCGCCGCCGTGGAGACGGCGCGCGAGGGCGGCAGCCAGGCCCTCGACGTGGTCGCCCCGATCGGCGTGCGCCCGGCGCTGCTGGCGGCGCTGGCCGCCGAGCGCCCCCTGCTGGTGGTCACCGCCACCGGCCGCGAGTGCGAGGACCTGGCCACCTGGCTGCGCTGCTACCTGCCCCGGCACGCCGTCGCGGAGTTCCCCGCCTGGGAGACGCTGCCGCACGAGCGCCTGTCCCCGCGCAGCGACACCGTCGCCCAGCGCCTGGCGGTGCTGCGCCGCCTGGCCCACCCGGCCGTCGACGACCCCGCCGCCGGCCCGGTGCGGGTCGTGGTGGCCCCCGTGCGTGCCGTGCTGCAGCCGCTGGTCAAGGGCCTGGCCGACCTGGAGCCGGTGCGCCTGCGCCCCGGCGACGAGGTCGGCCTGGACGCCGTCGTCGAGGCCCTGGTGGGCGCGGCGTACGCCCGCGTGGACATGGTCGAGCGGCGCGGGGAGTTCGCCGTGCGCGGCGGCATCCTGGACGTCTTCCCGCCCACCCGCCCGCACCCGCTGCGCGTGGAGTTCTTCGGCGACGAGGTCGACGAGGTCCGCTCCTTCTCCGTGGCCGACCAGCGCAGCCTGGAGCCCGAGCCGGAGGGCGTGTGGGCCCCGCCGTGCCGCGAGCTGCTGCTGACCCCGCAGGTGCGGGCGCGGGCCGCGGCGCTGGTGGAGGAGCACCCCGAGGCCGCCGAGGTGCTCACCAAGATCGCCGAGGGCATCGCGGTGGAGGGCATGGAGTCCCTGGCCCCGGCCCTGGTGGACGGCATGGAGCCGCTGCTGGACGTGCTGCCGGCCGGCACCCACGTCGTGCTCGCCGAGCCGGAGAAGGTCCGCGCCCGCGCCCACGACCTCGTGGCCACCGGCGCGGAGTTCCTCGACGCGGCCTGGATGAACGCCGCCGTCGGCGGCCAGGCCCCCGTCGACCTGGGCGCCTCCTCCTTCTGGACGCTGGCCGAGGTGCGCGGGCACGCGGAGTCCACCGGGCGGCCCTGGTGGTCGGTGACCTCCCTGGTGCCCGACGACGACCTGCGCGACCTGGAGGACACCCGCGTGCTGCGCGTGGCCGCGCGCGACGTGGTCGGCTACCGCGGCGAGACCGAGAGGGCGCTGGCGGACCTGCGCGAGCTGGCCGGCGGCGGCTGGCGCATCGTCGTGACCACCGAGGGGCCCGGGCCGGCCAAGCGCCTGGTGGAGGTCCTCTCCGGCGAGGACGTGCCCGCCCGCCTGGTCGACGACCTCGTGGAGGTCCCCGAGGCCTCGGTGGTGGCGGTGACCACCGCGAGCGTGGAGCACGGCTTCGTCGCCGAGGCGCTGAGGGTCGCGCTGGTCACCGAGGCCGACATCACCGGCGTGGGCGGGCAGTCCACCAAGGACATGCGCCGCATGGCCCCGCGCCGCCGGCGCAACGCCGTGGACCCCCTGAGCCTGCAGCCGGGCGACTTCGTGGTGCACGAGCAGCACGGCATCGGCAGGTTCGTCGAGATGGTGCAGCGCACCATCCAGGGCGCCACCCGCGAGTACCTGGTGCTGGAGTACGCCTCCAGCAAGCGAGGCCAGCCCGGCGACCGGCTCTTCGTTCCCACCGACACCCTCGACCAGGTCACCCGCTACACCGGCGGGGAGACCCCGACGCTGTCGAAGATGGGCGGCTCGGACTGGGCCAAGACGAAGTCCAAGGCGCGCAAGGCCGTCAAGCAGATCGCCGGCGACCTCATCAAGCTGTACTCCGCGCGCATGGCCACCAAGGGCCACGCCTTCGGGCAGGACACCCCGTGGCAGCGCGAGCTGGAGGACGCCTTCCCCTACGTGGAGACGCCCGACCAGCTCGCCAGCATCGACGAGGTCAAGGCCGACATGATGAAGCCGGTCCCCATGGACCGCCTCATCTGCGGCGACGTCGGCTACGGCAAGACGGAGATCGCGCTGCGCGCGGCGTTCAAGGCCGTGCAGGACGGCAAGCAGGTCGCCGTGCTGGTGCCCACCACGCTGCTCGTGCAGCAGCACTACAAGACCTTCGCCGAGCGCTACGCGCAGTTCCCCGTCTCGGTCAAGCCGCTGTCGCGGTTCACCCCCGGCGCGGAGGCGAAGGAGACGATCGCCGGCCTGGCCGACGGCTCCGTCGACGTCGTCATCGGCACCCACCGCCTGCTCTCCGGGGAGGTGCGCTTCAAGGACCTCGGCCTCGTGGTCGTCGACGAGGAGCAGCGCTTCGGCGTGGAGCACAAGGAGTCGCTGAAGACGCTGCGCACCAACGTGGACGTGCTCGCGATGAGCGCCACGCCCATCCCGCGAACCCTGGAGATGGCGGTCACCGGCATCCGCGAGATGTCCACGCTGGCGACCCCGCCGGAGGAGCGCCACCCGGTGCTCACCTACGTCGGCGGGCAGGAGGAGAAGCAGATCGCCGCCGCGATCCGGCGCGAGCTGCTGCGCGAGGGGCAGGTGTTCTACGTCCACAACCGCGTGCAGTCCATCGAGCGCACCGCCGCGCGGCTGAAGGAGCTCGTGCCCGAGGCCCGCATCGCCACCGCCCACGGGCAGATGGGCGAGCACCGCCTGGAGCAGGTCGTCGTGGACTTCTGGGAGAAGAAGTTCGACGTGCTGGTGTGCACCACGATCGTCGAGACGGGCCTGGACATCTCCAACGCCAACACCCTGATCGTCGAGCGCGCCGACGCGATGGGCCTGTCGCAGCTGCACCAGCTGCGCGGGCGCGTCGGGCGCGGGCGCGAGCGCGCCTACGCCTACTTCCTCTTCCCGCCGGAGAAGCCGCTCACCGAGACCGCCCACGACCGCCTGGCCACCATCGCCCAGCACACCGACCTGGGCTCCGGCATGGCGGTGGCGATGAAGGACCTGGAGATCCGCGGCGCGGGCAACATGCTCGGCGGCGAGCAGTCCGGGCACATCGCCGGGGTGGGTTTCGACCTGTACATGCGCATGGTCGCCGACGCGGTCGCCGACGTGCGCCGGCAGGTGCCGGGCGCGCAGAACGACGAGGCCGAGCCCGAGCCCACCGAGGTGAAGATCGAGCTGCCGGTCGACGCGCACCTGCCGCACGACTACGTGCCCAGCGAGCGGCTGCGCCTGGAGGCGTACCGCCGCATGGCCGCGGCCGACTCCGACGCGGACCTGAAGGACCTGCACGCCGAGCTCGTCGACCGCTACGGCACCCCGCCGCAGCCGGTGCTGAACCTGCTGGAGGTCGCCAAGTTCCGCATCGCCGCCCGCCGCGCCGGGCTGCGCGAGGTCTCCCTGCAGGGCAAGCAGGTGCGCTTCGCGCCGATCGACCTGCCGGAGTCGCGCGAGCTGCGCCTGAAGCGGCTGTACCCGGGCACGATCCTCAAGCCGGCCCTCTCGGTGGCGCTGGTGCCCGCGCCGACGACCGCCCGCATCGGCGGCAAGCCGCTGCGCGACGCGGAGGTGCTGGCGTGGGTGCACGAGTTCGTGGACGCCGTGCTGCTGGAGCAGCCGGCCTCGGTCGCCGCCGGCGCCCGGCGCTGACGGCCCGGGGCGCCCGGCCGGTGCGCCGGGCGCCCCGGGCGGGCGCGGGTAGCGTGCCGCGGGTGAGCGACGCCCCCGCCAGCCCCGCCCCGAGCGGCACCGCCCCGACCGGCTCCAAGCTGCTCGACCTCGTCGCCGTCATGGACCGCCTGCGCTCGCCCGGCGGCTGCCCGTGGGACGCGCGGCAGACCCACGCCTCGCTGCTGCGCTACCTCGTCGAGGAGAGCTACGAGGTCGTCGACGCGGTGGAGAACGGCACCCGCGAGGAGCTGCGCGACGAGCTCGGCGACCTGCTGCTGCAGGTCGTCTTCCACGCCCGGGTGGCCGCCGAGGACCCTGCGGAGGGCTTCGACGTCGACGACGTGGCCGGGGCGATCGTCGCCAAGCTGGTGCGCCGGCACCCGCACGTCTTCGACGGCGAGGTCGCCGCCGAGGACCTGCAGGCGCGCTGGGACGCCATCAAGGCCACCGAGAAGCCGCGCGCCTCGGTCCTGGACGGCATCCCGCTGCAGCTGCCGGCGCTGGCGCGCGCCGACAAGGTCCTCGGGCGCCTGCGGCGCGCCGAGCTCGAGGAGCCGCTGGACGAGGAGGCGCTGGACGAGGAGGCGCTGGACGAGGAGGCGCTGGACGAGGAGGCGGTGGGGGAGCGGCTGCTGGAGCTGGTGCGCGCCGCGCAGGCCGCCGGCGTGGACCCCGAGGCGGCGCTGCGCACGGCCACGCGCCGCCTGGAGCGCGCCGCTCGCGAGCGCGAGGCGCACCGGAGCGGGGCCGGCGCCGGCAGCGGCGCGGGGGCCTGACGGGGCCGGAGCGGCCCAGTAGGGTCCCGGCCGTGACGACGACGCACGTGCTGGCCCTGGACATCGGCGGCACCAAGATCGCCGCCGGTCTGGTCTCGCGCACCGGCGAGGTGCGCGCCGGGCGGGAGGTGCCCACCGACGCCACCGGCACCGCCGCGGTGGGCGCCGCGCTGGAGGGCCTGGTCGACGCCGTGCTCGCCGACGCCGCCGAGCAGGGCGTGGAGGTCGCCGACGTCGTCGGCATCGGCTCCGCCGGTCCCGTGGACGCCGCCGCCGGCACCGTGCACCCGGTGAACATCCCCTCCCTGCGCGGCTTCCCGCTCGTGCGCACCGTCGCCGAGCGCGCCGGCCGGGCGCTGGGCCGGCGCGCGCACGCCGCCCTGGCCCAGGACGGGCAGTGCTTCGCCGCCGCCGAGCAGTGGGTCGGCGCCGCCGCCGGCGCCCCCGCCGTGCTCGGCGTCGTGGTCTCCACCGGCGTCGGCGGCGGGGTCGTGCTCGACGGGCGCATCCTCACCGGCAGGACCGGCAACGCCGGCTTCATCAGCCACGTCGGCGTCGTGCTCGACGGCGAGCGCCTGCCCGGATCCGGCGCGCTGGGCGTGGTGGAGTCCTACGCCAGCGGCCCGGCGATGGTGCGCGCGGCGCGGGCGCGCGGCTGGCGCGCCGGCGAGCCGGGCGCCGACGCGAAGGCGCTGACCGCCGACGCCGCAGCGGGCGACCCGGTGGCGGTGGCGGTGGTCGCCGCCGGCACCCGCGCGCTGGCCTCGGCGTTCCTGTCCGCCGCGGCGCTGCTCGACCTCAGCGACGTCGTCGTCGGCGGCGGCGTGGCCGCCTCCGGGGAGGTCCTCATGGCGCCGCTGCGCGCGGCGTACGCGGAGATGGCCGTGCACCCGCACCTGGCCGAGGTGCGCATCAGCACCTCGCGGCTGCCGCGCGCCTCGGGCCTGGTGGGCGCCGGCCGGCTGGGGTGGCAGACGCTCTCGGGCGCAGCGGGGGGCACCCACTAGGCTCGGCACGACCGAACAGCGGACAGCCGAGCAGTAGGAGTGCGCGTGGCCACCATCGAGGCCGTCGGAGCTCGCGAGATCCTGGATTCCCGCGGCAACCCCACCGTCGAGGTCGAGGTCCTCCTCGACGACGGCACCTTCGCCCGCGCGGCCGTGCCCTCGGGCGCGTCCACCGGTGCGCACGAGGCCGTCGAGCGCCGCGACGGCGACAAGGGCCGTTACCTGGGCAAGGGCGTGGAGCAGGCCGTCGAGGCCGTCATCGAGGAGATCGGCCCGGCCCTGGTCGGCCACGACGCCCACGAGCAGCGGATCGTCGACCAGGCGATGCTCGACCTGGACGGCACCCCCAACAAGGGCCGCCTGGGCGCCAACGCCGTCCTGGGCGTCTCCCTGGCCGTGGCCAAGGCCGCCGCGGCCTCGGCCGACCTGCCGCTGTTCCGCTACCTGGGCGGCCCCAACGCCCACCTGCTGCCCGTGCCGATGATGAACATCGTCAACGGCGGTGCCCACGCCGACACCGGCGTCGCGATCCAGGAGTTCATGATCGCCCCCGTGGGGGCGGCCTCCTTCCGCGAGGCGCTGCGCTGGGGCGCGGAGACGTACCACTCGCTGAAGTCCGTGCTCAAGCAGCGCGGCCTGGCCACCGGCCTGGGCGACGAGGGCGGCTTCGCCCCCGACCTGCCCAGCAACAAGGACGCCCTGGACCTGATCGCCGAGGCGATCGGCAAGGCCGGCTTCACCCTGGGCAGCGACATCGCGCTGGCCCTGGACGTGGCGGCCACCGAGTTCGTCGCCGACGGCGGCTACTCCTTCGAGGGCGCCACCCGCTCCGCGGAGTGGATGACCGGCTACTACGAGGGCCTGGTCTCGGAGTACCCGCTGGTCTCCATCGAGGACCCGCTGGGCGAGGACGACTGGGCCGGCTGGCAGCACATCACCAGCGCCCTGGGCGACAAGGTGCAGCTCGTCGGCGACGACCTGTTCGTCACCAACCCCGAGCGCCTGCGCAAGGGCATCGACTCCTCCGCCGGCAACTCGATGCTGGTGAAGGTCAACCAGATCGGCTCGCTCACCGAGACCCTGGACGCCGTGGACCTGGCGCACCGCAACGGGTTCACCACGATGATGAGCCACCGCTCCGGCGAGACCGAGGACACCACCATCGCCGACCTGGCCGTCGCGGTGGGCTCGGGCCAGATCAAGACCGGCGCCCCGGCGCGCTCCGAGCGCGTGGCGAAGTACAACCAGCTGCTGCGCATCGAGGAGGAGCTGGACGACGCCGGCCGCTACGCCGGCGCCGCCGCCTTCCCGCGCGCGGCCCGCACCACCGGGCGCGCCTGACGCGTCGCGGCTCGATCGCGGGAGAAGCTGGACCCATGGCGTCGCGTCGTCCCACCGCGCCCGGCGGCGGCCCGGCCCTCCACCCGGCCGGCCGCCGCGGCGCGCGGGCGCAGCGCCGCCACCGCCTCCAGCGCGGACCGGCGGCGCACCCGCGGGCCCCGCGCCCTCGTCCTCAGCGCCCTGGTGCTGGTGCTCGCCGTCTTCCTGCTGCCCAGCTGGCAGAAGTGGCTGGAGCAGCGCTCGGAGATCGGGCGCCTGGAGGCGCAGATCAGCCAGCAGCGCGAGGACCTCGCCACCGCCCGCGAGCAGGTCGCCCGCTGGGAGGACGACCAGTACGTCATGACGCAGGCGCGCAGCCGCCTGCAGTACGTCCTGCCCGGGGAGACCCCCTACGCCGTCGACGGCGGCGAGGGCGCCGACGCCGTGGCGCCGGCGCACGCGGCCGCCGCGGTGCCGAGGTCCTCCGCGGCCTGGTACGAGAACATCTGGGAGTCGCTGCGCGTGGCCGCCACGCCGGGCGCGGAGGACGCCACCACCCCGGGGCTGACGGACCTGCCCGACTCCGGGCCCACCAGCGGAACAGGACGATGAACGACCCCGGCACGAACCCCGCCCCCGCGCGCGCGCACGAGGACCCCGCGGACCCCGCGGACCCCGCGGACGCCTCGACCCCCGGCCCCCGCCCCGCCGGCGCGGCCCCCGAAGCAGCCCCGGTGCGCGACGCCGCCACCCCCGCCGACCTCGCGGGCATCGCCGAGCTCCTGGGCCGGGTGCCGCGCGGCGTGCTCGGCGTCGCGCACCGCTGCTCGTGCGGGCGCCCGGAGGTCGTCGAGACCGCGCCCCGGCTGCCCGACGGCACCCCGTTCCCCACCACGTACTACCTCGTGGACCCCTTCGCCGCGGGCGCGATCAGCACGCTGGAGGCCTCCGGCCTCATGCGCGAGATGAACGAGCGCCTGGCCGCCGACCCCGACCTGGCCGCCGCCCACGCCGCGGCCCACGAGGACTACCTGCGCCGGCGCGCCGCCCTGGGCGACGCGGACGTCCCGGAGATCGCCGGGGTCTCCGCCGGCGGGATGCCCACCCGCGTGAAGTGCCTGCACGCCCTGGCCGGGCACGCCCTGGCCGCCGGGCCGGGCGTGAACCCCTTCGGCGACGAGACCCTGCAGCGCCTGCGCGAGCTGGGCGGCTGGCCGGCCACCTGCCCGCACGCCGCGCTGCCCGAGCACCCGCGCCCCGCTCCCGCGACCGGCGCCGGTCCCGCGACCGAGCCCGCCCCCGGACCCGGGCCCGCGTGAGCGTCCGGCGCGTCGCCGCGGTCGACTGCGGCACCAACTCGCTGCGCCTGCTCGTCGCCGACGTCGACACGGCCGCGGGCACCCTGGTCGACGTGGAGCGCACGATGCGCGTGGTGCGCCTGGGCCAGGGCGTGGACGCCACCGGCGCCTTCGCCCCCGAGGCGCTGCAGCGCACCTTCGCCGCCGTGGACGAGGCGGCCGCCGCCTGCCGCCGGCACGGCGTGGACCCCGGCGCCGTGCGCTTCGTGGCCACCTCCGCCTCCCGCGACGTCTCCAACCGCGAGGAGTTCGCCGCCGGCGTGCGCGAGCGCCTCGGCGCGGAGCCGGAGGTGATCAGCGGTGCCGAGGAGGCCCGGCTGAGCTTCACCGGCGCCACCCGCGAGCTGCTCGGCGCGCTCCCGGCGCCCTTCCTGGTCGTGGACCTCGGCGGCGGGTCCACCGAGTTCGTCCTGGGCGAGCGCGAGCCGCGCGCCGCGCTGTCGGTGGACGTCGGCTCGGTGCGGCTGACCGAGCGGCACGTGCGTTCGGACCCGCCCGCCGCGCGGGAGGTCGACGCCGCGCGCGCCGACGTGCTCGCCGCCCTGGAGGCGGTGGAGCGCGAGGTGCCGCTGGCGAGCACCCGCACCCTCGTGGGCGTGGCCGGCTCCATCACCACGATCACCGCCGCGGCCCTGGACCTGCCCGAGTACCGCTCCGGCGCGGTGCACGGGGCGCGGCTGCCGCTGGAGCGGGTGCGCGCGGCGTGCGACCGGATGCTGGGCGCCCCGCGCGCCGAGCGGGCGGCGATGCCGTTCCTGCACCCGGGGCGGGTGGACGTCATCGCGGCCGGCGCGCTGGTGTGGCGCACGGTGCTCGACCACCTCGCCGAGGTCGCCGGCGTGCGCGAGGTCGTCAGCAGCGAACACGACATCCTCGACGGCACCGCCTTCTCCGCCGCCGAGCGGCTGCGCTGAGCGCGCCGGCGCCACCGGGTGTGACGCACGGCACGCCCGGCGGGCCGCGCCACCCGTGCGTCCGCCGTGCGCGCGCTGCGGGGCCGCTGGCACGCTGACCGGATGAGCACCGTCAGCGCGACGACCACCCGGCGCATCGACGCCCCCGCCGACCGGGTCCTGGCCGCCCTCGCCGACTACAGCGGCACCCGGCCCCGCCTGCTGCCCGGGCAGTTCACCGACTACGAGGTCCTCTCCGGGGGTCAGGGCCCGGGCACGCGGGTGCGCTGGAAGCTGCATGCCACCAAGAAGCGGGTGCGCGACGTGGTCGCCGACGTCAGCTCCACCGACCGGCACGCCCTGGTGGAGACCGACCGCAACTCCTCGCTGGTGACGACCTGGCGGGTGGAGGAGGACGGCCCCGACGCCGCCGAGGTCGTGGTGACCAGCGAGTGGCAGGGCGCCGGCGGGGTCGGCGGCTTCTTCGAGCGCACCTTCGCCCCGCGCGGGCTGGACCGCATCTACGGCGAGCTGCTGGACAACCTCGCCGTGGACGTCGCCCGCTGAGCGCGACCGGCCCGGACGCGGGCGCCCCGCCGCCGCACCCGGGCGCCCCGCTGCCGCACCCGGGCACCGGTGCGCCGTTCCCCTCGCCCGTGCCGCCCGGCACGGGCTGGCCGCAGGACCCCTCGGCGCCGGGCACCCCCGTCGCGCACGACGCGCGGGGGGTGCGCGAGCTGGCCGCCGGCGCGTCCACGGCCGCGGAGGTCGTGGCCCGCTCGTGCGTGTGCCGGGCGTGCCCGCGGCTGGTGGCCTGGCGCGAGGAGGTCGCCCTGACCAAGCGGCGCGCGTACCGGGACCAGCCGTACTGGGGCCGGCCGGTGCCCAGCCTGGGCGCGGCCGAGCCGCGCGTGCTCGTCGTGGGCCTGGCCCCGGCCGCGCACGGCGGCAACCGCACCGGGCGGGTGTTCACCGGCGACCGCTCCGGGGACTGGATCGTCGCCGCCCTGCACCGCGCGGACCTGGCCTCGCGGGCGACCTCGGTGCACGCCGCCGACGGCCTGGAGCTGATCGGCACCCGCATCGTGGCCCCGGTGCGCTGCGCGCCGCCGGACAACAGGCCCAGCACGGGCGAGCGCGACACCTGCGCCGGCTGGCTGGACGCGGAGCTGGCGCTGGTGGCCCCGCACGTGCGGGCCGTGCTGGCGCTGGGCGCCTTCGCCTGGGCCTCGGCCCTGGCGGCGGCCCGGCGCGCCGGCTGGGCGGTGCCGCGCCCGCAGCCGCGCTTCGGGCACGGCGCCGAGGCGGAGCTGGGCGGGCCGGCCGGTCCGGTGCGCCTGCTGGGCAGCTACCACGTCAGCCAGCAGAACACCTCCACGCGCCGGCTGACCGAGCCGATGCTCGACGAGGTCGTCGCCCGCGCGGCGCGCCTGGCCGCGCCGGGCGGCTGAGCGCCGGGGCGCTGGCTACCCTGTCGCCCGTGGTCCCGCCCGGGTGGCGTAACTGGCAGGCGCACGGGGCTTAAACCCCCGGGCCGTTCGCGGCGTGCGGGTTCGAGTCCCGTCCCGGGTACCGCACGGGCCCCGGTGCCCCCGGCGAGGTCGCCGGGGGCACCGGGAACCAGCGGCGCGCCCCGCGCGTTGCACCGGCAACGACTCGCTTCCAGGAGGGAGCCATGCAGAGCAAGAACCCGGTCTTCGCCCGGAGCAACGAGTTCAAGAACGGTGGCTACGCCACGTTCGACGCCCCGTCCTCGGGGCGCACCGCACCCGTGGACGCCTCGGCGGGCACGCTGGAGGACTGGTACCGCAAGCCCTCCGCCACGCCCACGCAGTCCCGGCGGATGACGCTGGACGACGTCGTGGTGCGCACCGCGCTGCTGGGCGGTGCGCTCGTGCTCGGTGCGGCGGCCGCCTGGTTCGCCGACGTCGGGCTCGGCCTGGCCATCGGCGCCGCTCTCGTCGGCTTCGTGCTGGCGATGTGGGCGCAGCTGTCCAAGAAGGTCCGCCCGGGCGTGATGTTCGCCTACGCGGCCGTGGAGGGCGTGTTCGTGGGGGCCATCTCCCACGCCTACTCCTTCCTCTACGACGGCATCGTCGGGCAGGCGGTGCTCGGCACGCTGGGCGCCTTCGCCGCGATGCTCATCGCCTACAAGACGGGCGTCATCCGCAACAGCCCGCGCTTCACCAAGGTCCTGACCATCGCGGGCCTGGGCTACCTGGTCTTCGGCCTGGTCAACCTGGCGTTCGCCGCCTTCGGCGGCACGAGCGTGTACTCGGCCGGCGGCCTGCTGCCGGTCCTGGTCAGCGGCTTCGGCGTCGTGCTGGCCTCGCTGTTCCTGGTGCTGGACTTCGACTACGTCGAGCAGGGCGTGCGCAACGGCCTGCCCGTCAAGGAGTCGTGGCGCGCGGCCTTCGGGCTGGTCGTCACCCTGGTGTGGCTGTACCTGGAGATCCTGCGCCTGGTCGCGATCCTGCGCGGCGACGACTGAGCACGCAGCACCGCCCCGACGAGCTCGGCGCGCCGGCCCCCGCGGCCGTGCGCGCCGAGCTCGCCCGCGTGCTGGCCGTGCAGGCCGACCGGGTGCGCGCCACCGCCCTGAGCCAGCTGGAGCGCACCCGCGAGGGCGCCCCCGCCCCGCGCGCCGAGCTGGTGCGCCGCACCGCGCAGGCCCTGGCCGACCTGGCCGCCGGCGCCGAGGGGCACCCGCGCCGGCCGCTGCCGGCCCTGGCGCTGCACGGCCTGGGCGACCAGCTCGCCGTCACCGGCGCCGACGTGCTCGCCCACGGCGACGACGCGGCGCTGGCCGCCGCCCTGCGCCTCGTGCTGGAGCTGCGCCGCGGGCTGTGAGCGGCGTGGGGGAGGATGGACCCATGCGCTACGCCGAGTCCGTCGTCGACCTCGTGGGCGGGACACCGCTCGTCAAGCTGAACCGCGTGACCGAGGGCCTGTCCTGCACCGTCCTGGCCAAGGTCGAGTACCTCAACCCCGGCGGCTCGGTGAAGGACCGCATCGCCCTGCGGATGGTGGAGGCCGCCGAGGCCGAGGGCGCCCTGAAGCCGGGCGGCACGATCGTGGAGCCCACCAGCGGCAACACCGGCGTCGGCCTGGCCCTGGTGGCCCAGCAGCGCGGCTACAAGTGCGTGTTCGTGTGCCCCGACAAGGTGGGCGTGGACAAGCGCAACGTCCTCAAGGCGTACGGCGCGGAGGTCGTGGTGTGCCCCACGGCGGTGCCGCCGGAGGACCCGCAGTCGTACTACTCGGTCTCCGACCGCCTCGTGCGCGAGATCGAGGGCGCCTGGAAGCCCAACCAGTACGCCAACGTCAACGGCCCGCTGAGCCACTACGAGAGCACCGGCCCGGAGATCTGGGCCGACACCGCGGGGAGGGTCACCCACTTCGTCACCGGCGTGGGCACCGGCGGCACGATCACCGGCACCGGCCGCTACCTCAAGGAGCAGGGCCCGGTGAAGGTCGTCGGGGTCGACCCGGAGGGCTCGGTGTACTCCGGCGGCACCGGCCGCCCCTACCTCGTGGAGGGCGTGGGCGAGGACTTCTGGCCCAGCGCCTACGACCCCTCGATCCCCGACGAGATCGTCGCCGTCTCCGACGCGGACTCCTTCCAGATGACGCGCCGCCTGGCCCGCGAGGAGGGCCTGCTGGTGGGCGGCTCGTGCGGCATGGCGGTCGTGGGCGCCCTGCGGGTGGCCGAGCGCCTGGGCCCGGACGACGTCGTCGTGGTGCTGCTGCCCGACGGCGGCCGCGGCTACCTCGGCAAGATCTTCAACGACGACTGGATGGCCTCCTACGGCTTCCTGGACGCCTCCGAGGGCGGCACCGCCGGCGACGTGCTGCGGGCGAAGTCCGCCGGCCTGCCCGCGCTGGTGCACACGCACCCCAGCGAGACGGTGCACGACGTCATCGAGATCATGCGCGAGTTCGGCGTCTCGCAGCTGCCCGTCGTGGGCGCCGAGCCGCCCGTCATGGCGGGCGAGATCGCCGGTGCCGTCACCGAGCGGGACCTGCTGGACCGGCTGTTCACCGGCGCGGCGAAGATGTCCGACGCGGTCTCCTCGCACCTGGGGCCGGCGCTGCCGCTGGTCGGCGCCGGGCAGTCCGTGGAGGAGGCGCGCGAGGTGCTGGCCCGCGCCGACGCCGCGGTCGTCGTCGAGGACGGCAAGCCCGCCGGCGTCATCACCCGCCAGGACCTGCTGGCGTACCTGGCCACCCGCCACTGACGCGCCCCCGGCCGCGCCGGGACGCGAAGGGGCCCCGCGGTGCACGTACCGTGGGGCCCTCGCACGTGCCGGGGGAGCGCCGCCTCAGTAGCGGATCGCGTCGATGACCTTGGCGCGCACGGCCACGGTGGCCGGCACCACCCCGGCCAGCGCCCCCACGGCCGTGGCGGCCAGCAGGCCCTCCACGGCGGCCGAGACCGGGAACGGCGGCACGTCCTGCAGGGGCGCGCCCGCCGGCAGCAGCGACTCCAGCAGCCCCGGCGCGTAGGAGAGCAGGGCCACCGACAGCGCCACGGCGAGCACGCCGGCGACGAAGGTGGCCGCCACGCTCTCCAGCAGCACGGCGAAGAAGACCCGCCCGCCGGTGGCGCCGAAGCTGCGGCGCACGCCGATCTCGCGGATGCGCTGGCGCACGGTGACCAGGCCGACGTTGAGCACGCCGATGCCGCCCAGCAGCAGGGCGAAGAGCCCCACCCCGCGCACGCCGTAGGCCAGGACGAGGTCGACGACGCGCAGCTCGTCGCCGGCGTCGGAGCGGTAGGCGCTGACCGAGTACCCCGGCAGGGCCGCCTGCACCTCCGACTGCAGCGCGGCCGTGAGGGCCTCGGCGTCCGCGTCCGGCACCCACAGCTCCAGGGCCGGCGGCCCGCTCATCGCCGGGTCCACCAGGCCCCACGCCTGCGCGGCGGAGTTCAGCGCGTAGGCGCCGGGCGTGGTGCCGTCCGAGTAGGGCACCTCCATGACGCCGACGACCGTGGCCGTCACGGGCCGGTCGCCGCCGAGGACGACCGTCATCGGGGTGCGCTCGTCGAAGCCGCCGAGCAGGTCGGCGAAGGCGCGGTTGACCACCAGGCGCGGCGAGAAGGCCCGGTCGTCGGCCGCGGTGAGGAAGCGGCCCTGTTCGGCGACCGCGCGGTGCATGGTGCCGTAGCTGGGGTCGACGTACGAGAGCGCCACGAGCTGCGCGCCGGTGGGGAAGCGCACCGTCACCTGCCCCGAGCCCTGCGAGACGAACCCCCACCAGGCCACCTCGTGCCGGTCGGCCGCCTCGCGCAGCACCTGCGAGGTCCGCTCGGTGCCCTGCGGGGTGCTCGCGCCGTCGGGGTAGGCGGACACCTGCAGGGTCGCCGAGCGGCCCGAGGCGCGCTCGGTGCTCTCCACCATGAGCTGGCGGCCCATGTTCCCCGCCGCGGTGATCGTGGTCATGGCGAACACGGCCAGGAAGACGCCGACCAGGGAGAGCACGACGCGGGTGCGGTGCACGCGCACCTCGCCCCAGGCCTCGGTGACCGCGGCGACCGGTCCCAGCAGCCAGCGGCCCATCACACCGTCTCCCGGTGCGCGGTGGCGGCGGCGACGGCGTCGCCGGTGATCTCGCTGAGGACGCCGTGGTCGAGGCGGAACTGCCGGTCCGCGCGCGCGGCCACCGACAGGTCGTGGGTGATGGTGACCAGGGTGGTGCCCTCGTCGCGCACGAGCTCCTCCAGGACGTCCATGACGGCCGAGCCGGTGTCGACGTCGAGGGCGCCGGTGGGCTCGTCGGCCAGCAGCACGCGCGGGCGGCGCACCAGGCTGCGGGCCAGCGCCACGCGCTGCTGCTCGCCGCCGGAGAGCTTCTCGGGCATGGTGTCCAGCCGGCCGCCGAGCCCGACGCGCTCGAGCATCTCGCGCGCGGTGCGCTTGCGGCGCAGGAACTCGCGCCCGGAGGCGTACAGCAGCGGGGAGGCGACGTTCTCGGTGGCGGTGCGCCCGGGCAGCAGGTTGAACTGCTGGAAGACGAACCCGAAGGTCTCCCCGCGCAGGCGCGCGGTGCGCCGCGCGGAGAGCCCGTCCACGGGCCGGCCGTCGAGCAGGTACCGCCCGGAGGTGGGCGCGTCGAGCAGGCCGACGATGTTCAGCAGCGTCGACTTGCCCGAGCCGGAGCGGCCGACGACGGCGACGTGCTCGCCGGCGGCGACCTCGAGGTCGACGCCGGTGAGGATCTGCAGCGAGGTGCCGTCGGGCAGCGCCACCGAGCGGCTGACCTGCGACAGCGACAGCGTGGCGCTCACCCGCCGTACCCCGCGGACATCCCCCCGGTGGCGTACGGGTCGCCGACCTGGTCGCCGCCGGGGGTGAACTGCAGCACGCGCGCCCCCTCGCTCACGCCGCCGGTGACCTCGACGTTCGTGCCGTCGGTCAGGCCCAGGGCGACCTCGGTCTCGGTCTGCGCGCCGGTGTCGTCGACGAGCCAGACCGTGCCGGTGTCCACGCGGCCGCGCACGGCGGTGACGGGCACCGTCAGCACGCCGGTGGCCGAGCCGGCGGTGACGTCCACGGTGGCGGTCAGCCCGGCGAACACCCGCACGTCGTCGGGCACCCGGCAGGTGACGGCGGCGCCGGTCTGGGCCTGCGAGGGGTCGGCGTAGGGGTCGACGTAGCCGCCGGCGGGGTCCGGGGCGGTGGGTGCCGCCGCCGCCTCGGGGGTGCCGGTGCGCAGGCCGGTGCACTCGAAGGTGCCCGGCCCGCCGGGCACGGTGACCTGCGCGCTGGTCGGCGGCGCGAGCAGGCGGAACTGCTGCTCCTGCGTCAGCGGCGCAGAGACGCTGAGGGTGCCGGGGGAGACGGTGGCCACGGCCTGGCCGACGGTGACGGCCTGGTCGGGCAGCACGTCCAGGGTGGCCAGGGTGCCGGGCCCGGTGGCGGTGACGGTCACGGTGCGGGTGCGCGGGGCCGCCGGCGCCGCGGGGGCGGCCGGGGCGGCGGGGTCGGCGGCCGGCGCCGGGGCGGCGGTCTCCTCCACGGGCACGCGCACGGTGAACAGCGGGGTGCCCTTCTCCACCGCGTCGCCGACCTCGGCGCGCACGCGGCCGACCTCGCCGGTGGCGGTGGACTTCACCGTGGCGGCCGGGTCGGCGGTGACGGTGCCGCTGAGGGAGACGGTGTTGACCACGTCGCCGCGCAGCACCTGCGCGGTCGCCGGCTCCAGCACGGCCGAGGGGGTCGCGGCGGCCTCGCCCTCGGCGGTGGCGGCGCGCCCGAAGGCCAGCCAGAGCAGGGCGACGGCGATGGCGGCCCACACCACCAGCCGCAGGGCGGGGAAGACGATCGTGCGGAAGACGCCCACGCGCCCACCTCCGGACTTCTCGTGGGGGTGGTGCGTGGTGCGTCGAGCCCGTCGAGGAACCCTGCCGCCGATCCCCCGGACGGCTCAGCGAGTGCGGCGAACCTAGCAGCGACCGGGTGCTCGCCGTGCGTGTTCGCCGGAACGTCACCGGGCCGTCGAGCGCGCGTCCCGCGGGCTCGTGCGCGCTTCCGGCACCCGGGGGTCCTTGCACGCGGCGGGCCGGTCGCCTAGCCTCTGGCAAGCGCTTTCCAGCAGCCCCGGCAGGGGCCGGACCCGGTGAGGAGGAGGAGCAGCGATGACGCAGCGCCTCGGAGTGGTGATGAACGGCGTCACGGGACGCATGGGCTACCGGCAGCACCTGGTGCGCTCGGTGCTGGCGATCAGGGAGCAGGGGGGTGTGCAGCTCTCCGACGGCAGCCGCGTCCAGCTCGAGCCCCTGCTCGTCGGCCGCAACGAGGCCAAGCTGCGCGACATCGCCCAGCGGCACGGCCTGGAGCGCTGGACCACCAGCCTCGAGGACGCCCTCGCCGACGACGACTACCCCGTCTACTTCGACGCCCAGCTCACCGCGGTGCGCGAGCGCTCGATCCTCGCCGCCGTCGCCGCCGGCCGGCACGTCTACACCGAGAAGCCCACCGCCGAGAGCGTCGAGGCCGCGGTGCGCCTGGCGCGCGCCGCCGCCGACGCCGGCGTCAAGAACGGCGTCGTGCACGACAAGCTCTTCCTGCCGGGCCTGCGCAAGCTCAAGCGCCTGGTCGACTCCGGCTTCTTCGGCGAGGTCCTCTCCGTGCGCGGGGAGTTCGGCTACTGGGTCTTCGAGGGCGACTGGCAGCCCGCCCAGCGCCCCAGCTGGAACTACCGCGCCGAGGACGGCGGCGGCATCGTCGCCGACATGTTCTGCCACTGGAACTACGTCCTGGAGCAGATCGTCGCCCCCGTCGAGGCCGTCACCGCGCGCGCCGTCACCCACGTGCCCGTGCGCCACGACGAGGCGGGGGAGGCGTACAAGGCCACCGCCGACGACGCCGCCTACGCCATCTTCGAGCTCGAGGGCGGGATCATCGCCCAGCTGAACTCCTCCTGGGCCGTGCGCGTGGACCGCGACGAGCTCGTGGAGTTCCAGGTCGACGGCACCCTCGGCAGCGCCGTGGCCGGCCTGTTCGGCTGCCGCGTGCAGCCGCGCAGCGCCACCCCGCGCGCGGTGTGGAACCCCGACCTGCCCGAGCAGCACCGCTACCGCGACGACTGGCTGCAGGTGCCCGACAACGAGCCCGGCGGCTTCGACAACGGCTTCAAGGTCCAGTGGGAGCAGTTCGTGCGCCACGTCGTGGAGGACGCCCCGCACCCCTACGACTTCGCCTCCGGCGCCCGCGGCGTGCGCCTGGCCGAGGCCGGCCTGGCCTCCTCCGCGCAGGGCCGGCGCGTGGAGCTGACGGAGCTGAGCCTGTGAGCACCGCCAGCGCACCGGCCGGCACCCGCCCGCCCGCCGCCGGCCGCGCCGCCACCGGCACGGTCCTGCGCCTGCCCCGGCGCACCCCCGGCGGCGGCGTCGAGCTCGTCGAGCACGCCGTGCGCGAACCCGTGGACTGGCCGGTGCCCGACGGCCCGGCCACCAGCCGCACCGCCTTCGCCGCCGCCCACGTCGTGCCCCGCACCGGCTCCGAGACCGTCCCCGGCGCCCCCGCGGACCTGGACTGGGAGGCCACCCTGGCCTTCCGCCGCCGCCTGTGGGGCCTGGGCCTGGGCGTGGCCGAGGCGATGGACACCGCCCAGCGCGGCATGGGCCTGGACTGGGCCGCCACCGCCGAGCTCGTGCGCCGCAGCTCCGCCGAGGCCGCCGCCTGCGGCGGGCGCATCGCCGCCGGCGCCGGCACCGACCAGCTCGCCCCCGGCGCCCACCCGCTGGCCGACGTCGCCGCCGCCTACGAGCAGCAGGTCGCCGTCGTCGAGGACGCCGGCGCGCAGGTCATCCTCATGGCCAGCCGGCACCTCGCCGCCGCCGCCGGCGGCCCGGAGGACTACGCCGCCGTCTACGCCCGGCTGCTGCAGCAGGTGCAGCGCCCCGTCGTGCTGCACTGGCTGGGGGAGGTCTTCGATCCCGCCCTGGCCGGCTACTGGGGCTCGCGCGACGTCGCCACCGCCACCGACGCCTTCGTCGAGCTCGTCACCGCCCACGCCGCGAAGGTCGACGGGGTGAAGGTCTCCCTGCTGGACGCCGACCACGAGCGCGAGCTGCGCCGCCGGCTGCCCGCGGGCGTGCGCCTGTACACCGGCGACGACTTCAACTACCCCGAGCTCATCGCGGGCGACGGCGAGCACCACTCCGACGCCCTGCTCGGCATCTTCGCCGGCATCGCCCCCGCCGCCGCCGCGGCGCTGGCCCGCCTCGACGAGGACGACGCCGAGGGCTTCCACGCCGCCCTGGACCCCACCGTGCCGCTGGCGCGGCACGTGTTCGGCGCCCCCACGCCGTACTACAAGGCGGGCATCGCGTTCCTCAACTGGCTCGACGGGCGCCAGGACGGGTACGCGATGGTCGGCGGGCTGCACTCCGCGCGCAGCGCCGTGCACCAGGCCGAGACCTTCCGCCTGGCCGACGAGGCCGGCGTGCTCGCCGACCCCGAGCTGGCCGCGCGCCGGCTGCGCGGCTTCCTGGCCGTGCACGGCGTCGACGCCTGACGCCCGGGCCCGCACCCCGGGCCCGCACCCCGGGCCGACCGCCTCAGCCCAGGCCGAGGCGGTCGGCCAGGTCCGTCACCAGCAGCGCCAGGAACAGCGCCGAGGCCGCCACCAGGAACGCGTTGGACACCCACCCCGAGCGCCCGGCCGCCTCCACGCGCCGCGAGTTCAGCAGCAGCAGCAGCGTCAGCGCCAGGAACGGCATGAACACCGAGCCCAGCACCCCGTAGACCAGGGTCAGCCCGAACGGGCGGTCGAAGAGCAGCAGCACCATCGGCGGGAACGTCAGCCACAGCAGGTACGCCCGGAACGGCAGCGAGCGCTCCACCGCGCCGCGCGCGAACACCTCCGCCGTCGCGCTGGCCGCGGCCCCCTCGCGGGCGGCCGGCACCGGCTCCGCGCGCCGGCCGTGCGGCATCCGCACCGTGCGCACCCAGTCCGCGAACATCAGGCTCACGCCGTTCCACACCCCCAGCAGCGACGTCGAGGTCACCGCCAGGAACCCCACGAGGAACAGCACCCGCGCCCACTGCCCGTACCGCTCGCCCAGCGCCGCGCCCAGCGTCAGCAGGCCGGAGTCGGAGGCGGTCAGGTCCGCGCCCAGCAGCACCGTGGACCCCACCACGAGCATCGCCACGACGAACACGCCCGTCATCACGTACCCGACGGCGTTGTCCAGGCGCATCACCGACAGCCAGCCGGTGCCGCGCCAGCCCTTGGCGAACATCCAGTACCCGTACGCCGCCATCGTGATGGTGCCGCCCACCCCGCCGACCAGGCCGAGCACGTACACCGTCGAGCCGTCCGGCAGCCGCGGCACCAGCCCGGAGGCCAGCTCCGCCAGGTCCGGGGTGACGAGCACGGCCGTGGAGACCACGGTGGCGAACTTCACCAGCACGAGCACCGTCATGAACCGCTCGAAGGCGTGGTAGCGCTGCACCCACACCAGCGCCAGGCCCACCACCCCGGCGATCGCCGCCCAGTACCGCACCGGCAGCCCGCCGAACAGCGCGTTCAGCGGCAGGCCCACCGCCGACATCGCGGTGGCGCCGTACACGAACCCCCACACCATTACGTAGGCGCCGAAGAACGTCGTCGCCCAGCGGCCCAGGCGGCGCCAGCCGTCCAGCAGCGTCGTGCCCGAGGCCAGGTGCCAGCGGCCCACGCCCTCGGCCAGCGCCAGCTTCAGCGCCGTGCCCAGCACCGCCGCCCACAGCAGCGCCGTGCCGTAGCGGGCACCGGCCACCAGGGTGGCGACGAGGTCGCCGGCGCCCACGCCGGTGGCCGCCGCCAGCAGCCCCGGCCCCACCTGCCGCCACCGCCCGGCGCGGGTGCGGGGCGGGAGGATCGCCGGTGCGTCCTCGGACGTGCGGGCGGGGTCCGTCATCGGCCTCTCCTGACTCCTCGTCGTGCCGGGGTGGTGCCTCCCGGCCGACGCTAGGGGCGCGGGCGCAGTTCCACCCACAGCGACCCGCCCGCCACGTCGACCTCGGCGGCCAGCTCCTGCGGCGAGCCCGCCGCGACCGCCGCGGCCACGGCCGCCGCCGTCGCCGGGGCGGCCTCCACCGCCAGGGTGGCCGCCCGGCCGTCCGGCGGCAGGCGCAGCGTCACCGCCCCCTCCGCGCACGCGGGCAGCACCGCGGCGAACACCCGCCGCACCGCGGCCAGGAACGCCTCGTCCGCCCCGCCCGCGCGCACCGCGCGGTCGTCGACGACGTCGACGGTGCAGCCGCGCGCCCGGGCCTCGCGCAGCCCCCGGCGCACCTCCTCGTCCAGCAGGGCCCGCGCGCGCAGGTCGTCGCGCAGGCGGCGCTCGACCCCCACCGCGGTGCGCGGCAGCCGCGCCCACCCGGCCTCGTCCGAGGCCTCGGCGGCGGCGACCAGGCGCAGCAGCGGCACCGCGGCCAGGTCCAGGTCCGCGCGGCGCTGCCGGGCGCTGGCCGCACGCGCGGCGGTGGCGGCGGTGGCCGCCGCGGCGCGCGCGGCCTCCTCCTCGTAGCGGCGCACCTCCCGCGCGGTGCGGTCGAACAGCGCCCGCACCCCCACCGAGGCGCTGAACCACAGCAGCGCCGGCTGGTTCAGGGCGGCGATGCGCACCCACGGGTCCGCCCCGCCCGCGCGCAGCACCAGGGCCGCGACGACGGCCGCGGACGCCAGCTCCGCCGCCAGCGCGGCCCAGCGGTGCCGGCGCACCACCAGCGCCGCCACGACGACCTGCGTGGCACCGGGCCACCAGTTGGCGTGGGTGCGCCAGGCCTCCTCCGGCAGGGCGGGCATGACGGCCAGGCCGCACAGCGGCACCAGCGCCGCCGCCGCCCACGCCGGCAGCGTCCCCAGCGCGGTCGAGCCCCCGCGCAGCGGCCGCAGCAGCGCCGCCGAGACCGCCAGCACCGCGCCCACCGCGACCAGCGACAGCGCCGGCGCGCGGGTCGTGCCCAGCGACAGCAGCGCCGGCAGCGGGGCGTGCGAGGCCAGCCACAGCGTCGCGCCCACCGCGCAGGCGCGCTGCACGTCCCTCACCCGGCACCGCCGGGGCGCGCCCGGTGCCGCGGGGCCGGGGCCGCCGCGCGGTGCCGCACGGCCGGGCGCGGGGCCGGCGAGGCGCCGCGCGCGGGGGCGGGCGCCGGCGCCACCAGCGGCACCGCCAGCAGCGCGGACGTGCCGGTGCCTGGCCACGAGCGCACCCGCGCGTCGCCGCCGACGGCCCGCACCCGCCCGCGCACCGACACCGCCAGGCCCAGCCGCCACGCCCCCGGCGCGCGCACCGGGAAGCCCACCCCCGCGTCGCGCACCTCCACCAGCAGGCGCCGCCGCGCGCCGGTGCCGCGCACGCGCGCGCGCAGCCGCACCGGCGGCACCGCGCCGCCGGGGCCGCCGCCGTGGCGCACCGCGTTGCGCACCAGCTCGGCGGTCGCGGCCAGCAGCGCCTCCGCGACGTCCGCGTCCAGCGCCGCGCCCGCCGCCGCGCCGCCGGGCCCGTCCAGCTCCGCGCCGGGGTGGTGCGCCCGTGCCGCGCGCGCCAGGTCCTCCCAGGCGCGCGCCACCGGCACCGCCGCGTCCGGGCGCTCGCCCTCCACGCGCGCCAGGGCGGTGCGGGCCGCGCGGCGCGCCTCGGCGCGCTGCGCCGGCTGCTGCGCCTGCGCGGTCGTGGTCAGGGCGGCCAGCACGTCGTCGTGCACGATGGCGTCCCAGCGGGCGTTCTCCAGCTCCGCGGCGTGCGCGGCCGCCTGCCGCGCCGCGGCCTCCCCGGCCAGCTCCCGGGCCCGCTGCACGCGGGCGCCGGAGGAGCGCACCGCCGCCACCGCCACCCACGCCGCCGGCACCACCACCAGCACCAGCAGCGAGTCCAGCACGAAGCCCGTCGCCGGCACCGCCCACGCGCCGCTGGCCTGCACCAGAGCGCGCAGGCCCACGTGCACCAGGCCCAGGCCCATCGCCGCGCCCAGGCCGGTGGCCACCGCGCCCGCGCCCACCGTCAGCGGCGACAGGGCCAGCACCCAGGGCACGCGGTGCACCGGGCCCGGGGCCAGGGGCACGTAGGTCAGCAGGGCCGCGTCGCCGGCGGCCACCAGCGCCCACGGCAGCCAGGGGCGCGCGCGCCCGTGCACGGCCTGCGCCAGCAGCAGCACCAGCAGGACGGCGTAGACGGCCACCACGGCCGTCGTCCACGCCGCCGGCGGCTGCGGGCCGCCCGCCGCGGCCGCGGAGGCGACCGAGGGCACCAGCGAGAGCACCGTCAGCGCCAGGACGAGGGCGACCAGGCGGTGGGCGCCGCGGGCGGTCACCAGTGGGCCGGGGGCCCCGCCGCGCCCGCGGGCCGCTCACCGCCCGGGGCGCCGTGCGCGGCCGGGGCCGCGGGCGCGGCGGGCGGGGGCGCCGCGTCGGCCCCCGGGGTGCCCAGCGGGCGCAGGACGCCGTCCTCCACCGCCCGCCGGTACAGCTCCATGCGCGTGTAGGCCGGCCGGTCCAGCGCGGCGTACTTCGCGCGGATGCGCTTGAGGTAGCTCTTGGCGGTCTCCAGCGTCACCCCCAGGCGCAGCGCCACCGAGCGCGCCGGCATCCCGCCGGCGTACAGCTCCAGCACGCGCCGCTCCTGCGGGGACAGGTGCCCGGCCAGGTCCGCGTCGCCCTGCAGGGCCGCGGCCGTCTCCGCCGACGGCAGCGTCTCGCCGTCGGCCACCGCGCGCAGCGCCTCCACCAGCACGCTCACCGGGCGGTCCTTCAGCAGGACCCCCTGCGCGCCGGACTGCAGCGCCTCGGAGGCCTCGGCGTGCTGGCGGCCCTCGGTGTAGACCAGCACGCGCGCGCCCGCGCCGAGCAGCGCCCCCACGTTCTCCGCGGGGCGCGAGCCGTCGCCCAGGCGCAGGTCCAGCAGCACCACCCCCGGCGCGGCGTCCCCGCCGCCCAGGGTGCGCAGCAGCTCGGGCACCGTCGGCGCCGTCGCCACCAGGTGCACGCCGTGACCGGCCAGCTCCACGCGCAGCCCCGCCAGCAGGGCGGGGTGGTCGTCCACCGCGGCCACGCGCAGCGCGGCGCCGTCCCCGGGCGCGAGGGGGGGCGCGCCCTCGCCGGCGCGCGGTGCGAGCTGCTCGTCCACTGGGTGACCTCCTCGGGGCGGAGCCTAGCCAGGGTGCGGGCCCGCCCGTCCGGGGCGGTCCCGGCCCCGCCCCCTCGAAAGGGGGGTGGTGGATGCTCCCACGGCGCCGGGGCCCTCTGGGAGGATCGGCGGGCGGGTCCCACCGGGGGGAGGGGCTCCGCGGCGGCCGGGGGGCCGT
This sequence comes from Kineococcus gurbantunggutensis, assembly GCF_050871925.1. Lineage (NCBI taxonomy): Bacteria > Bacillati > Actinomycetota > Actinomycetes > Kineosporiales > Kineosporiaceae > Kineococcus > Kineococcus gurbantunggutensis. Next base: position 2,451 of record NZ_JBJLSG010000046.1, on the reverse strand, counting down.
GGACGCACCGGGGGTGGCACCGCAGCGCGGCGCCACCCCCGGTCCGTTCAGCCCCCGGTCACCGCGCGCTCACTCCGCGCTGCCGACCAGGCCGATCTGGCAGGTCAGCCCGTTGGGGCCGTGGTTGCAGTACCCGCCGGGCACCTTGTGCAGGTACTGCTGGTGGTAGTCCTCCGCGTACCAGAACGTGCCCGCCTCCGACGCGGGGCGGACCTCCGTGGTGATCCGGCCGTGCCCGTGCGCGGTCAGCTCGCGCTGGAACGTCTCGCGCGTGGCGAGCACCGCGGCCGCCTGCTCCTCGGTGGTGGTGTACACCGCCGAGCGGTACTCGGTGCCGCGGTCGTTGCCCTGCCGGAAGCCCTGCGTGGGGTCGTGGTTCTCCCAGAAGACCTTCAGCAGCTGCTCCGCGCTCGTCACCGACGGGTCGTAGGCGACCAGCACCGTCTCGGCGTGCCCGGTGCGCCCGGTCACCGACTCCTCGTACGTCGGGTTCGGCGTGAAGCCGCCCTGGTAGCCGGCGGCCGTGGTCACCACGCCCGGCTGGCGCCAGAAGATGCGCTCCGCGCCCCAGAAGCAGCCCATGGCGAAGGAGATCACCTCGGTGCCCTCCGGCCACGGGCCCTTCAGCGGGGTGCCGAGCACGGCGTGGGTCCGCGGGACCTCGAAGCGGGGCGTCGCCGACCCCGGCAGCGCGTCCTCCGCGGTCACCATGCGGGTCTTGTACGGGTTGCCGAACAGCACGTGGTGCTCCTCCCTGGTCGTACCACCCTCAACGACGGCGGCGGCGCGGACCTTCCCGGCCCGCCCGCGCCCGCGGCGTAGGCTCGCAGCCCGTGACGACTCCCGACAGCCCCGCCGGCCTGCCCGGCTTCTCCACCCGCGCCCTGCACGCCGGCCAGGAGGCCGACCCGTCCACCGGCGCCGTCGTGACGCCCATCTACCAGGTCTCCACCTACAAGCAGGACGGCGTGGGCGGCCTGCGCACGGGCCTGGGCACCGGGTACGAGTACTCCCGCTCCGGCAACCCCACCCGCACCTCCCTGGAGGTGCAGCTCGCCGCCCTGGAGCAGGGCGACGCCGCCTACGCCTTCGCCTCCGGCCTGGCCGCCGAGGACGCCGTCCTGCGCGCCCTGCTCGTGCCCGGCGACCACGTCGTCATCCCCGACGACGCCTACGGCGGCACCTACCGCCTGGTGAAGAAGGTCTTCGAACCCTGGGGCGTGGAGCACACCCCCGCCGACCTCGCCGACCTCGACGCCGTGCGCGAGGCCGTGCGCCCCGGCAGCACCCGCCTGGTGTGGCTGGAGACCCCCACCAACCCGCTGCTCACCGTCGGCGACATCGCCGCCATCGCGGAGATCGCCCACGCCGCCGGCGCGCTGCTCGTCGTGGACAACACCTTCGCCACCCCGTACCTGCAGACCCCGCTGCTGCTGGGCGCCGACCTCGTCGTGCACTCCACCACCAAGTACGCCGGCGGCCACTCCGACGTCGTCGGCGGCGCCGTCGTCGTGCGCGACGGCGACGACGGCCGCGGCGGCACCCTCACCGCCCGCATCGGCTTCCACCAGAACGCCATGGGCGCCGTCCCCGGCCCCTTCGACTCCTGGCTCGTCCAGCGCGGCCTGAAGACCCTCGCGGTGCGCATGGAGCGCCACTGCGACAACGCCGAGCGCGTCGTGGACTTCCTGCAGTCCCACCCGCGCGTGACGAAGGTCCTCTACCCGGGCCTGCCGGGGTTCCGCAACCACGACGTCGCCGCGAAGCAGATGCGCCGCTTCGGCGGGATGATCTCCTTCCGCACCGCCAGCGTCGAGGACGCCCTGAGCGTGTGCAGGGGCACCGAGCTGTTCACGCTGGGGGAGTCCCTCGGCGGCGTGGAGTCCCTCGTGGAGCACCCCGGCCGGATGACCCACGCCTCCGTGGCCGGCTCCCTGCTCGAGGTGCCGGACGACCTCGTGCGCCTGTCCGTGGGCCTGGAGGACGCGGACGACCTGGTCGCCGACCTCGCCTCCGCCCTGGGCTGAGCCGCGGGGGAGGACCCCGCCCCCTCCTCCCCGCGGTGAGGGGTGCGGGGTCCTCCCCGAACGCCCGGGCGCGGACCCGGGCGCGGGCGCGGATCTGGGCCGCGATCCCGCAGGCACCCCGGCGGGGGTGGGGGAACCCCCACCCCGAGGACACCCGCCCGCACCATGGGGCGCGGCGGCGCGGACCGGTCGGATGGGTCCCACGCAGACCCGCCGACCCCAGGAGCCCCGCGTGAGCACCACGACCGTCCCCGCCCCGCCCCGCACGACCCCGCGCACCGCCTCGCGCCGCTCGGTGCTCGGCGCCCTGGGGGGAGCGGCCCTGACCGCCGGGGGGGGGGGGGGGGGGGGCGGCGGGGGGGGGGGGGCGCGGGCCCCGCCGCCCCCGCCGCCGGCGCACCCGCCCCGCCCGCTGCTAGTGGGT